>JAYUFP010000058.1:0-8157 GCA_043738665.1 Isosphaeraceae bacterium | reverse complement strand
CCTCTCCCCGCAAAGCCGGGGCGAGGGCGATCGTCTCAGGATTCGTCCGACTGAATTCCGCGACCGAAGGCGATCTGCGGATGGCTTCCGCGGGTATCACGGCTTGCGAACGGACGGAATAGGATCGCGCGCCACAAAAACTCGCCGATCAAACCCTACTTTTCACCAGCCCGGGCTCGCACTCCCGTTGAGAACGAAACGGCCCTGGTGCCTCCGCCGGAATCCGTTGGCGCACCCGGATTGAAGCGTTCTCACAAGTTTTTGGGACAGGACGATCCCAAACAACGCTCTTTACCAAGGTTGTTTCGCAAATGCAGATTCCGTCCGTCTCGCGACACTTGTTTTGCCTGAGGAGATCTCAATGACACGTCTTCGTATGATGTTTGGCTCCATGGGCGCAGCGCTTGTCGTGATGGCACTCGCCGCGACAACATTGGCCCAGGGTCCTGGCGGCGGCGGCGGACGGGGTGGCCGCGGTGGCGGCCCCGGTGGTCCCGGAGGTTTTGGTGGACCGGGCGGCCCCGGAATGTTCGGCGGCCCCGGTGGCGGGGGAGGATTCGGGGGATTCGGCGGGCGTGGCGGCGTGTTCGGTTTGCTCGATAATCCCGCTGTTCAGGAAGACCTGAAACTGACGGACGAGCAGAAGAAAAAACTGCCCGAAGCCAAAGACGCTGTGAGCAACCTTCGCGACTCCATCTTTGGGCCCCGGCCTCAGCGTAAGAACCAGAATAGAAATGGCCAGCCCGGTCAGCCGGCGCAACCTGGTCAGCCCGCCCAACCCGGTCAGCCCGGTGCGACCGATCCCGCAACAACGGCGACGGCGACGGCGACGGCGGCCACGGACGGTGCGGCTCCGGCTAAGGCTCAGCCGACCCAGCCCGGCGGACGACGCAATCGCGGCGGCGGAAACACCGCCCAGGGCGGAGCCGGCGGCGGTGGTCAGGGTGGAGCCGGCGGCGGTGGTCAGGGCGGCGGCGGTGGTCAGGGTGGCCTCGGCGGCTTTGGCGGTCCTGCCTTCGATCCCGAAGTGATGCAGGCCAACATGGCAAAGCTCACCAAGGGGACCGAAGCGATCTGGGCGAAGGTGATCAACAAGACTCAGCGCGAACGTCTCAACCAGATCGACCTTCAGCGCCAGGGACCGCTCGCCGTTCTTCAGCCGGAAATGGCCAAGAAGCTCAACATCAGCGACGACCAGATGACCGAGATGCAAGAGATCCAGACGGGCCAGCGCGACGTGATGCGGCAGCAGATGCAAGAAGGCTTCGCGCAGATGCAGCAGCGATTCGCCGGTCCCGACGGCCAGTTCGACCGTCAGAAAATGCGCGACTTCATGCAGTCGGACGAAGGTAAGGCCCAGCGCCAGATCCAACAGACGCAGATGACTCAAAGCACGGATGAACTCATCGCCGCCATCTCAAAGATTCTGACCAAGAATCAGAAGAACAAATTCAACGCGATGCAGGGCAAGAAGTTCGACCTCACCACGCTGCAAAACGGACCCGGCGGTCCTGGTGGGCCGGGCGGACCGGGTGGTCCTCCCCCGGCCGCGACCGACGCCGCCACAACGCCCGCGGCCACGGACGCGGCGACCACGACCGACACCCCAAAGAAGGGTGCTTCCAAGAAGGCGACGACAAAGAAGAAGGCGGCGGCTCGCTGAGATTCGCTGGATGCTCGTACTCTCGATCCGCTTGCACTCGGCGGACGGAAGGGGATCCCCTTTCGTCCGCCTAAGGCGTTTCGAATTCGGATGACGGTCTGGTCACGGTCGCCGACTTGGCGCGCCGAACCTGGGGTTCTCTGGTCGGGGGAATTTTCGTACTGTCAAGCCAGGCGAGATCCCGCTTTGTCTCGGTCCTACCTGGCGTTCTGACAGGTGAGGGAACCGACGTCAGTTTCGCTGTCCGTACGTGAATCGCTCGAATGGATGTCGCAGGAGGCTTCGAACCCATGGTTCTGAACGTCAATGGATTGACGCGCGGCATACTTCTAGCGGGCTTGCTGCTGGCATCGCCGGCGGCTCTGGCCGGCCGAGCCCTCGCGGATTCCGACGGATTGCCCGACGAGGCCTTGGGGAAACGAATCGTCCCGCTTCTCTTGCTAAGCCGAGTTGACGTTCGTGAAGACCTCGGATTGAGTGAGACTCAAACCAAGGACGCGGAGCAGGCGATCACCGCGTTCTACGAACGCGCCCTGGCCCAGAAGGGAAAAAAGGGACTCGAGGCCGAAGCCGCCCGGAAACAGATCGACCGGGAACAGGTCGCCTGGATCAACCTCCATCTCACCACCGAACAGCGCGGCCGACTCCTCCAAATCGACCTTCAGTGGGAAGGGCCTTCGACGATCGTCACGCGACCGGTTATCGTGGAAAACGTCGGTCTGACGCCTACGCAACGCACGACCCTGCTTGAGGCCGTGAAGACTCGAAACGCCGCGAGGGCGATCAAGTCTTTCTCGATGGCCGACGAAGACGCACTCTGGGAAAAGACCAAGGCGACGCTGTCATCGACTCAGCTCGTTCGCTACGAGGCGATCCTTGGCAAGAAGTTCAAGATCCGGGTCGCGGTTCAGGACGACTCCCAGAAAGTCGTCCGATAAGGGAAAACACCCGCGAACGGTCTCGCTCAGGCCGACGGCGCCGGGTCGACCGTCAGGCGTTCAAACTCCGGGTTCCCTCGGAGCGCGGCGAAATCGCTCTCCACGGCGACCAGGGAGCGAAGGCCCGGCTCGAGACCGAGCGCGATCGTCAGTTCGTCCAGCGCCTTGGCGACGTTCCCTGCGAGGCTCCAATAGCACGCCAGGTTGTAGTGGAGCAGTGGCTCCTCGGAGTTCTCACGATTGGCACGTTCGAGCGCGTCGATCGCCTGGGCGAGCCGATGAGTTCGTTTGTAGCACCAGCCAAGGGCGATTGCGACGCCGACGTCTCCCGGACGGAGCTTCGCGGCGACCTCAAGCGGCTTCAGGGCCTCGCGATAGCGTTCGAGCGACCGGAGCGCCTCTCCCTTCAGGAAGCTCGCCTCGAATTGCATGGTCGCCCAGTCGGTCCGGCGATCGAGGATTTCGAGCGTCCTGACCGGGAGGTCGAGCATGAGGTAGCCCTCGGCCTCGTCGAGCTGTCTTTTGATCCGGTCGCGGAAGATCCGGCCCATCGCCTCGCCGTCTCCCCAGGTCACCGAACAAATTCCGGGCACCGCCCGGCCCCGACGTTTCACTCGCAAGCTCAAGAGCCGCAAAGCGTTATAACACGCGGACGTGTGTCCGGAGGCTTGAGAAGGTTCATCGTCGGGAGGTATCCTCTCAACTTTACCCCATGGGCGCGGCAGGGGGAAGACAAGGGTGATTCGCCGTGGCGGGCTTTCACCCTTGTTCGATCGGCAACGACTTTTCAGAATGCGTGAGACGGGGTCAACCGTTGACAGTGGCGGGATTGATGGCGAGCGGGCGCTACGGCCCGCCGTTCAGAAGCGGCTGCTGTTGGCTCCCAGGTCGCCGCCACTCTGGGAGTGGGCGAGCAGACCCTCCCGATAGGCGTTTTCCTGGGCGCTCAAGTCGTGTTCCCGGTCGACGAGGTCGGGGATGTCTTGCCCCAAGCTCGAACGCGCGTGAAGCGCGGCTGCTCGTGAATCGATCGCTTCGCGGTTCTGAAGTTTCAGAAGCCAGCGAACCGGGATGTCGCCGGCCCCGTAGTAGGCCCCCGCCATGGCGCCGAGGATCGCACCGGCACTGTCGGCGTCTCCTCCCATGTTGACGATTTCGATGATCGCCTCGTCGAGGCTATCGGTTGTTAGCAGGACGTAGAGACAGGTCGGGATGCAAGCGGGTGGGAACCCCATCGTGGGGCGTTTACACGAGGGCTCCGCTCCGTGACGATTGGCTTCCTCGACGAGTGCGGCGTGTGCCCGCTCGCGGGGCATGTCGAGCAAAGCTTCAGTCCTGGCGATCGCCGTGGAGAGGCTCTTGGCGTGGATCGCGGAGGAAGTTACTTCCGGGAACCGGGCGAGCATCCGCTCTTCGTCACGGGCGACGTCGGCGGCGAGTCTGAAGAGCAAGCTCGGCTCGCAAGAGTCACCGTCAACGAGGTGCCGGACCGCGTGGGCGACGGCCAGGGCACCGGTCAGGCTGCGAATGTCGCGGTGGGTCATCAGGCTCGCGGCCATGACGGCGTCGAACATCGCGTCGAGTTCGTCGGCGCGGAAGTAAAGCGCCACGGGGGCGATCCGCATCGCCGCGCCGATCCCCGCCGAAAGCTGACCGGTCTGGGTCGGGCAGTGACCGTTCTCGAGGTCCGCGAGGACTTGCCGGAAGCTCCGGCCGATTCCGCGGTGCGCACCCACGTACGAGCCCTTGGGGTGGGCGAGTGCGAGGTAGATCTCGGCGAGCCGGACCGGATCGACGCGCCCGGATTCGAGCAGGACGTCGCAAAGCGCCAGCGCCTGCTGAGTGTCGTCGGAGTAGAGGCCGGGCATCCTCCAACGATAGGGCTTCCGCTTCCAGGCCCGGCAGCCATCGACGAAGTCGTCGACCTGCCCGTAGTGCGCACGAATTTGCTGTGCGCTGAGACCCTCAAGCGGAGCGCCCAGGGCGTCTCCGATCGCAAGACCCATCAGACTTCCACGCACACGGTCGATGCGCTTCAATTCATGCATCGTGTCAGGGCTCCCTCGGATGCCGGGTCCATCGGCCGGGGACCGGTCGATACCCCTTCTCTTCCGGACGGCACGATATTTAACCACATGGCCGGAACACGCCAACGGAAATCTGCCGGTGGGACCGATCCCGCCATCGTTGCGACGCCCCTATGGCAACACATGAGCGTGTCCTGCACGCCACTTAGGGACACTCGCGTGCATTCCACTTTTTTTCTCCAAACCTCACGTTTTCATCGCGTTGAGAGTGCATACGGAAGGCTAGCGCCGGACGTCGCCAACCGACGTACCCCTATCGACTTACAAATGAACAGTAGGTCGATAAGCGGGCACCGATCGGTCTCGACGAAAGACGTCGGCAAGCGAAGGTTACGGGGTTTAGTATCGGCGCCGCAGGACGGGGAAGGGCAGATCCCAGACCACGGATTCGCCATGGCCGCGCAGCCTCCACGGCGCAACCGCTCGGAACGGGACAACGGTTAACGCAGGAATTCGGGGAGGATCACCCGAGTTGTGGTCGCTGGGGTTCGAAGAGCGATTGGGTACGGACGATCGCCCGTTCTTCCGGAAATGAGTGAAAGGTGTGAACCGTGAGTCCCCCGGCCCTCGCCTCGAAGCGGAGATGAGCGACCGGCCCGGATTGGAGCCGGTTTTCGGTCGAACCCTGATGAAAAAGTCGGCCATGCGCCGCGTCGAGGGTCATCTCGTCGCTGAGGTGGGCGAATATCTCCGGGTCGACGTGTTCGACTTCGAAGGCGGTCTGATATTCGAGGGCGGGGCTCGGATGAAGCCTTGCGGTGCGTTCGTGTCGAATCCGTGACTGAAAGAGCCGGACGCCCTCGGGGAGTTCAGTCTCCGGACCGCAAAGAACCTCGGTCAGCCAGACTGCTCCCGATCGGAAAACGACGACGTGACCGCCGTCGATGATTCGGACATCGGCCTCCCAGCCTTCCAGGGTTAAACGACGGTGCCGGCGAACCACGAACCAGTCGGGGTGGAGCGGCCTCCCGAAGACCTGAAAACTCAGGTCGGCGAATCGCGACCGGCCGTGTCCGACTCCCATCCCGAACCCCCTCTTTCCGTCATTGCCGAGGCATCTGACAGAACTCACTATAAAACGAGAACGTAAACCTCGCAAACCATGGCAGTCCGCGACTAAGAATGCCGGATGGCGAATGACGCAGGAAATGGCCCGACAACCCCGCAATCTCCCATCCGCCATCCGCCTTTGCGCACGGCACCTCGCCTTGACCGTTTTTGCTCATCTCCTTACACTCCGCGACGATTGCGACACCCGGAGATGAAGGCCCCGTCTCGACGGACCGAGACGTTGCCGACATCGCGGAGCCACGACCTTGGGCGCGACTGCTCCCCCATTACCCCCCCTGCCCGCTCGCGCATGGAACGCCTGGCGGAACCGGGGCACGGGCTACGTCTGGCACAAGGCCCTCCGCCGCTCGCTGGGTCGCTGGCCAGGGTGGAAACGCCGGCTCGTCTATCACGATCCGCGCGCCTATTGGACCCTCCGCGGTGGCGAAGAATACTTCCGCGAGCAGGAAGGGCAAGCCGAGCGCACCGCGAGAGCCGAATGGCTGGCCGCCCGGGTCGCGACTTATCAACCGACCTCGATCCTCGAGATCGGCTGCGGCTACGGCAAACAGCTTCGAACACTCCGCGAGCACTTCGATGTGCCGATGGTCGGGCTCGACTTCAGCCCCAGCCAGCTTCGCCTCGCCGGGTCGTACCTCGAAGGACTCGGACGAATCGATCTCGTCCTGGGCTCAGGACTGTTGCTCCCCTTCGCTGATCAATCCTTCGACCTGGTGCTGACCTCAGCGGTCATCCTTCACAACCCGCCCCCCGCCGCCGAAGCGATCCGCCGCGAGGTGATCCGCGTCGCCCGACGGTTCGCCGCCCACAACGAAGACACGGACGTGACCTACAACCGCTACGGTTACGACACGGCCGGCTGGTATCGCGAATCGAGAATCCCGATTGCCGAGGTCGGCATGTTCCCGACCGATTCGCATCCGTCACCGTCCCAGTTCTGCGTGGCCGAACTATGGCGGGCGTGAAGGGGCAAGTCGCCAAACCGATCGTCGGCGGACCGCCCGATCGTCGGAGTGTGGCTGAGGGTCGGATGATCGTCCGCGACAGTCTGATCGTCACCATCGGCGGCCAGCTTGAACGTGCGCTCGGAACACTGACGGCCATTGCCCTACGATGGGGACTCGACCCCGCACGGCTTGGCGTTTACACGGGTCTGCGGCTCTTCCTCGACAACACAAACCGCACGAGCCTGGGCATCGGGCTGGGCGCCGTTCAAAAGATCCCGATCCTTCGAGCCGCGGGTCGCGAGGCCGAAGCCCGCCACCTGGCAAATCTCGCCTATACGACCAATACTCTGACTTGCCTGGCGTACACCGCGTGCCTGGTCCTTTGGTCTCTTTTTCGACTCCGCTCGCTCTCCTCAGATCCCCTCGCCGCGGAGTGGACTTTCGGACTCATCGCGGTCGCCGGCCTCACCCTCATCAAGCGTTACGAGACTTTCCTCGTCGCGACCCTTCGCGCCTCTCGCGAATTCGCGCTCACAGCCGAGCTCGACATCGTCGAATCGCTGGTGTCCGCGGTCGCAGTGACGATCGGGCTTTGGTTCGCGGGTTTCTGGGGATTGCTGGGGGCGGTGGCGGTCGTGCTGCTGGTCAAGATCGCGTACGCCCACGCCCGCCATCCGCTACGCTTCGAGTGGGCGTGGGACTGGCCCGAGATCACCCGCCTGTTCGTGGTCGGGATGCCGATTCTCGTCAACACCGCGGTCTACGCGGCGCTCTTGAGCCTCGACCGCGTGATCATTCTCGCTAGGCTTAGCGACGGCGAACGCGCTGCCGGTCTCTATTCCATCGCCATCATGGGGACGAGCTGGAGTCTCGACCTCGCGGGGCGGATCGTACTGGTGCTCTATAATGCGTTCCAGACCACGCTTGGACGAACCAGCGACCCCGCCGAGGTCGCCAAACAAGCCGTCCTGGCGACCGAGGCGCAAGCCCCAGTGCTCTTCGCAGGAAGTTCGATCGCCTATCTCGTCGGGCCGACGTTCCTGGGCACACTGATGCCTCGTTACCTCCAAGGGCTCCCCGCGCTACGACCCCTTCTGCCCGGGATGATCCTGATCGGCATGGCCTGGCCCGCCCGACAGATGCTGATCGCCATCGGTCGCCCCTATCTGCTCTGTCTTGCGACAGCGATTGGTTTAGCGATCACGGCCGTAACCGGAATTATCGGGGGAGATCGCGCGGGAATCGTCGGAGTCGCCTGGGGAATGACCGCCGGGTACGCTTGTGTCTTCGAGCTGACGAGCGCCGCCGCGTTTGTGCCGCTGATTGGCTTCAAAGCGTGGCTGCGTCATCAAGGGCGCTTTTTGAGCACAATCCTGGTTTGGACGCTCGCGACCTTGGTCATCAGCCACTTGCCCTTAGGATCGCTAGGCAGGTGGCAAGAACTGGCCGGG
>JAYUFP010000057.1:0-8177 GCA_043738665.1 Isosphaeraceae bacterium | reverse complement strand
CAGCCGACCGCCGAATACGCGCTGGGGACCGGGCGTGACCACAACGCCTACGGGTTCACGATGTGGATGGCGGGCGGGGGCGTCAAGGGGGGCATGAGCGTCGGTGAGACCGATGAGCTTGGAGGCGCCGCGGTCACCGACCGCTTCCACGTCAAGAACCTTCACGCCACCGCCCTCTCCCTGCTGGGGCTCGGGCCGGATAAGCTGACCTACTTCTACAACGGCCTGAACCAGAAGCTCGTCGGAGTCGAAGGGGCCGAACCGATCCGGCAGGTCATGGCTTGACCCGCACTGTAACGTCTGCCCTACACGGAGTCGGAGTACCGAAGCACGTCGCCGCCGCGCCTTTCCCCCCCTTGTCGAAGGGGGGGTTAGAGGCAATACCGTTGAATGAGCCGTAAGCTGTTGCAGAGCCTCGATTTTTAGCCCCGAAGGGGCGACGGTCAGTAGCCCAGGGCTTCATCCCTGGGAATTGGACGAGAATAATAATGACGTCTTTTTTTGAGCCCCGTAGGGGCGGCGGAATTCTCGGCGTTTCCGTCGCCTCTTCGGGGCTTGAGGATGAGTCGGTCGCGGATCTTCGTAAAACCCAGGGCTGAAGCCCTGGGCTACTGACCGTCGCCCCTTCGGGGCTGAAAACCGAAGATGGGCATCATGTTACGGCTAATTCAACGGTATTGAGCTTAAAGAGTGATAACGTCGCGCAGTTTTGAGGCAATGTGTGATGACCATGACTTCACAAACTCGTACGCGGTTTACCGTCATTTTCGCATGCTTTGCGTCGGCTCACGCGTTCGCGACCGCGGGTTCGGACGACAAGACCGCGCCCGACGGCTGGGTCACCCGTTCGCCTCGTGACGAAATCCGGCCGAAATTCTCGTACCGGGCCGACGGCGGTTCCGACCACCGGGGTTCGCTGGTGATCGAGGCCGATGCGCGCGAAGGGCTCTTCGGTTGGTGGGAGAAATCGTATTCCGTCAAGGGAGGGGCGAGTTATCAATTCTCAGTCCGCTACAAGGCGGGGCGTGTCAAGTGGGCGCGGCGGACGGTCGTCGCCCGGGTTCTTTGGCAGGACGCGAACGGCCGGCCCGTGCTCCGCGACGAGCCAAGCCGGGCCTCGTTTTTGAACGGCAAGCGTCCCGGGGCAGAGCCGGAACTTCCTTCGGAGCCGGGTCTCGATATCGACGATTGGACTTTGATCACAGGGCATTACCGCGCGCCGAACGGGGCCGCCCGCGCCGTGGTCGAACTGACCTACCGCTGGGAGCCCGGCGGACGCGTTGAGTGGTCAAACGTCACGTTCGAAGAGTCTTCGCCCGTCGTGCCAAGGCCGGTTCGTCTAGCGACCGTCCACCTGCGGCCTTCGGCGGGGACGACCTCGATGGATAAGTGTAAACAGTTTGAGCCGGCGATCGCCGATGCGGCACGACGGCACGCGGACCTCGTGGTTCTCCCCGAAACGCTGACGTACTACGGTCGAAAAGTCCCTTATGTCGACTGCGCCGAGCCTGTTCCCGGTCCCTCGACCGAGTATTTCGGCACGCTGGCGAAGAAGCACGACCTTTACATCGTGGCGGGCCTGCTCGAACGCGACAAGCACCTGGTTTACAACGTGGCGGTCTTGATCGGCCCCGACGGCGGAGTCGCCGGCAAGTATCGAAAAGTGAGCCTCCCCCGCGGCGAGATCGACGGCGGCATCACCCCGGGGTCGGATTACCCGGTGTTCGCGACCCGGTTCGGAAAAGTCGGCCTGATGGTCTGTTACGACGGCTTTTTCCCCGAGGTGGCCCGCGCGCTAAGCAACCGCGGCGCGGAGGTGATCGCATGGCCGGTCTGGGGGTGCAACCCATTGCTGGCTTCCGCGCGGGCCTGCGAAAATCACGTTTACGTGGTGAGCAGTACTTATACCGACATTTCAGATCAATGGACGCTTTCCGCGGTCTACGGGCTCGACGGCACGCCGCTGGCCAAGGCCAAGGACTGGGGGAGCGTGGTCGTCGTCGAGGTGGATCTCTCGAAGCCGCTCCATTGGAGCAGCCTCGGCGATTTCAAGGCGGAGATCCCGCGACACCGGCCTTTGACCCCGGCCGATACGGGGCGGTAGGTGAAACCCGGCTTCTTGTCGACCGGGAGAGGGATCGCCCTAAAGCAACGGGGAAGGGATTGCGTCTTCTTTCGTTCCGCACCGGGGACTGTTACGCTGTGGCACGCATCTTGAGCACGCTCGACCGAGCGCGTATTGATCCCTTCAAGGAAATCCGGACATGACGAAATGCGCCGCCCTTTTGCTTTTCACGATGCTCGTAATCGTGTCACTCATGGACGTGTCAAAATCCGTAAGGGGGGAGAGCAAAGCCCCGCCGATCCAGGCAGTCCGCGACGCGATGTCCCAGATGATCGACGCTCACGAGATCCCGGGTGCGGTGACGCTCGTGGCCTCTCCCGAGGGAATTCTCCACCTCGACGCGACCGGCCTTGCGAATGTCGCCGACAAAACGCCGATGCGGCCCGACACGATTTTCTGGATCGCCTCAATGACCAAGCCGATCACGGCGACGGCCATCCTGATGCTTCAGGACGAAGGCAAGCTCTCCGTCGATGACCTTGTCGAGAAGTATATCCCCGAATTCGCGAACCTCAAAACCAAGGCCGGCGAGCCCGCCAAACTCACGATTCGACACCTGCTCACTCACACCTCGGCGATGGGAGAGGCCCAGGGGGCGGGCGTCAAGACGCTGGCCGAGATGATGCCGCGATACCTCGCGAAGCCGGTGAATGACACTCCGGGTTCGAAGTGGAGCTACTGTCAGTCGGGAATCAACACCGCGGGACGGATCGTGGAAGTGGTGTCGGGCGAATCGTTGCCTGATTTCCTCGAACACCGGCTCTTCGGCCCGCTGGGCATGAAGGACACGACCTTTTACCTGACCGAGGAACAACTCACGCGCTACGCGACGTCGTACCAAAAGACCGATAAAGGCGAACTGAAGGAAGCCGACTCATTCGGCCTCCAAGGCAAGAAGGCCACGAACCGCGACCGCTTCCCGGCGGCCAACGGCGGGCTCTTTTCCACGGCCCCCGATTACGCTCGGTTCTGCCGGATGATCCTCCGAGGCGGGGAACTCGACGGGAAACGCCATGTGAAGCCCGAGTCGGTCAAGCTGATGACCACGCTTCAGAGCGGCGACCTCAAGACGGGCTTCACCCCGGGCTGCGGCTGGGGCCTGGGCTGGTGCGTCGTCCGCGAGCCGCGGGGAATCACGGCCATGCTCTCACCGGGAACGTTCGGCCACGGCGGCGCGTTCGGAACGCAAGCATGGATCGACCCCAAGGGCGAGCGTGCTTATATTCTCATGGTTCAGCGGACGAACTTCCCCAACTCGGACGCTTCCAACGTCCGGAAGGCCTTCCAGGAAGCCGCCGCCCCGGCCACGAAGGGGCAGACGCCTTGAACCCGGAGGTCGTTCTCCGAACGATGACGCTCGCCGACCTTCCCGAAGGCATGCGCCTGAAGGCCGAGGCGGGGTGGAACCAGGTTGAGGCCGACTGGCGACGTTTTCTCGACATGGCGGACGGCGGGGCGTTCGTCGCCGAACGCGAGGGCCGGGTCGTGGGCTCGGTCACGTCTCGCCTCTTCGGGCCGGTCGGCTGGGTGGCGATGCTCCTGGTCGAGAGAGCCCGCCGGGGAGAGGGGATCGGACGACGATTGCTGATGCGATCGCTAGAACACATGAAGTTTCAAGGGGCCGAATCGTTCCGTCTCGATGCGACCGCGGCCGGACGACCGCTTTATGAATCGCTCGGGTTTCGCGTCGATTTTCCACTCGCTCGGTATCGCGGGGTGTTACGGAACGCCGGGGGCGATGAGACGACGCGTGCGGTGGGACCGGAGGAAGCGGAAGCCGTCGCGGCCCTCGACCGGACGGTGACCGGGACCGATCGTCGGGTTCTCATAAAAAGACTCTTGCATGATAACCCGGACGATTGTTTGGTGGCGGGGTCTGTCCAGGGGTTCGTCTGCTGGAGGCCGGGTTCAGGGGCGGATCAGGTCGGGCCTTGCATCGCCGGCCCGGAGTGTGGCGGAGGGTTGCTCGACGGCGTGAGTCGACGACTCGCCGGGCGCGAGGTGATCGTCGATGTCTTGACCGCTCACCGCGAGGCCGTCAATTGGGCAGAGGGGAGCGGCTTGCGGCCGAGTCGCGAGTTCTGGCGGATGACTCGCGGCGAGGCGGTGGTGGAGGATCAATCGCGATTGTGGGCGAGTTCGGGGCCGGAGATGGGCTGAATGATGTCTGAATGTCCGATGAAATCATGACCGATGACCAATCAGAAGAGTTGCTCTCTCGGTCATCGGTCATCGTCTGATTGACAATGCCGTGGAAACGGGGCCTCGGAACCGGTGGAACAAGAATCAGGAGGCTTGGATGGATCTCACCATTCCAACCATCGACGACCTGGAAGACCGCCTCAGCACTCCCACCGACGGGGTGGTCGAGACGATGGCTCGGCTTGATGGAGATATCATCATCCTGGGAGTCGCCGGCAAGATGGGGCCGAGCCTCGCGCGGATGGCGAGGCGGGCGTCGGAGGCGGCCGGGGTGACTCGTCGCGTCATCGGCGTCGCCAGGTTCAACGACGCGTCGTCGGAAGAAATGCTGAACTCTCACGGCGTCGAAACCCTCCGTTGCGACCTGATCGACGAGGATCAGCTTTCGCGACTTCCCGATGTCCCCAACGTCGTTTACATGGCCGGCCGAAAGTTCGGGACCACCGGCCAGGAATCGGCCACCTGGGCCTTGAACACCTACCTCCCCGGCACGGTTTGCCGGAAGTTTCACGCGAGCCGGATCGTGGCGTTCTCGACCGGCAACGTCTACGGAATGGTTTCCGGCACCCAAGGCTCGCTTGAAACGGACCCGCTCGCCCCCGACGGGGAGTACGCGATGAGCTGCCTGGGAAGGGAACGGATCTTTGAACATTTCAGCCGATCTTTCAAGATTCCCATGGCGATCATCCGGCTCAATTACGCGACGGATTTGCGCTACGGAGTCCTCGTCGATATTGCGGAACGCGTGCGAGACGGCAAGGCGATCGACCTGGCCGTCGGTTCGTTCAACATCATCTGGCAGGGGGACGCGAACGCGATGACGCTCCAGGCTTTCGACCACGTCGATACGCCTCCGAAAGTGATCAACCTGACCGGCCCGGAGGTCTTGCGGGTTCGCGACGTCGCCGAAGCCTTCGGTAGCCTGATGGGTCGGCCGGCGCGGTTCCAGGGGGAAGAGACCGGGCGGGCCTTGTTGAGCGACGCCCGCCAGGCCTTTCGGTTATTCGGGATGCCCCGAATCGATGCCGAGACGTTGATTTCATGGGTCGCCGAATGGGTAGGTCGTGGCGGGCCGGCGCTCGGCAAGCCGACCCATTTCGAGGCGAGCGACGGCCGTTTTTGATCGACGACGAATCAAGAGGTGTTATCTTGGCAACGTTGCCACCGCTCGTCCGCAAGACCCTCGATCGCGGCGTGGCGATCCCGGCGATGCCCCTGGCCCTGACCGCGAACCGTCGCCTCGACGAACGCCGACAACGCGGCTTGATCCGCTACTACGCGGCCTCAGGCGCGGGCGGGTTGGCCGTCGGCGTTCATACCACGCAGTTCGCGATCCGCAATCCGGAGCATGGGCTTTTCGCCCCGGTTCTTGCGCTGGCGGCCGAGGAATTGGGATTCGCTGAACGATCGCGCAAAGAGCCGATGATCCGTGTCGCCGGTTTGTGTGGAGTGAGGAAGCAGGCGGTCGCCGAGGCGGAACTCGCCCGTGACCTCGGCTATCACACGGGCCTGCTCAGCCTCGCCGCGCTTCCGGTCGCCGACGAGGACAGCCTCATCGCCCATTGTCGGGCGGTTGCCCGGGTCATCCCTCTCTTCGGCTTCTATCTGCAACCCGGCGTCGGCGGCAGAACCCTGCCTTATGGTTTCTGGAGGAAGTTCGCCGAGATCCCCGGAGTGGTCGCGGTGAAGATCGCGCCCTTCAACCGTTATCAGACGCTCGATGTCGTGCGTGCCGTCGTCGAGTCGGGTCGTGATGACATTGTGCTTTATACGGGGAACGACGACGCGATTGTCTATGACCTCGTGACGCCCTATCGCATTGAGACCGCGACGAAAACGGTCGAGCGGCGGATCGTGGGCGGTCTGCTCGGTCACTGGTCGGTCTGGACGGGCAGGGGGGTCGAACTGCTTGATGAATGCCAGACCGCCGCGGGCTCCGATGCCGTTCCGGTTTCGCTCCTCCGCAAGGCGGCTCAAGTCACCGATTCCAACGCGGCCTTCTTCGACGCGGCCAACCGTTACCGAGGCTGCATCGCGGGCCTCCACGAGGTTCTTCGCCGACAAGGGTTACTGGAAGGCCTCTGGTGCCTCGACCCGGAAGAAGGGCTGAGCCCCGGCCAGGCCGAGGAGATCGACCGCGTTTATCGGGCCTATCCCGCACTCAACGACGACGCATTCGTGGATAGTCACAGGGACGCCTGGTTGTCCGGCTAAGGAACAGGCCGAAAATAACTCGCTGGATTGCGGCCTGTTCGGGCGCCAGTGGTCTCTCATGTACGTGTTTAGCGGCGTTAACACACGGATTTACCTTGTTTTGTAGGGTCCGCTATGGCGAACCATCCGCGCTATAGGTCCGAATCGACGATGGTCCGCAATTACGGACCCTATCAAAACCGAGGCATGCACGCTCAGGATTTCGGCCCTTCGACCTTCGCCGAGAGCTTCTCTTCGGGTTTATCGACGAAATTCCACTCACCGTCGTCGTTCCATGGGCCTCGTCCATCGACGCCGATCCCCTGGTCTCCCTGTCCGTCGCGGGAGAGGTTGTATTACGTATTCAACTCCGACTCGGGCTTGACGACCCCTTCCATCGCGTTGATCCCGCCCAGCGTGTCGAGGGCTTTCAAAAACATCCGCTGGTGGGAGATTTCGCGGGTCATCAGATCGTTGAGCGTCTCCTTACACCCCTTGTCGCCGGTCATGCCGATCAGGCGCTCGTAAGCGATCTTCGCGCCCTCTTCCGCGGAGACATTGTGTTTGAGGTCGGCGACGATGTCGACGGAAGCGCGGATCCAGTCGCGGATCCAGGCGTTGCCGACCGAGTCGATGAATTGCGGCCCCTTGTCCATCATCGAGAACAGCGCGTCCTCATACGCCGATTCGCGCCCCGCCCCTCGAAGGAGCTGTTCGATCATCAGGCCGACCATTTCAAGGTGGCCGATTTCCTCAGTGGCGATGTCGAGAAGCATGTCGCGGATGGCCGGCTTATCGCGGGCGAAGTTGTGAAAGAACCATTGGAGGCGAAGCGGCGGTACTTCACGCACCGGCTCTCACTGAGCAAGTCCCGGGCCACATCTCGCGGTTGAGGTTCGTCCGCGTCGCGTCGTCGCGTCGTCGCATCGCGGTCACCGGTGGCCCCCAGGCGATCCTTCCGCATCAATGTCGGACGGATGAGGGGATCGAGGAATTTTGCGGTCGCGGAACGAAGCTCTGGACGGGTTCGCTCTCCGACATTTAAACTTTGATCGGAAGACCCGGATGGGAAAGGTACGACAAGCCATGTCAAGGAGACGACGCATGATCGACACACCGAGGATCGTCACGACCACGGCCCAGAGAACGGCCGTGATTCGCTTCACGATCCCTCGTTCGGAGATCCGAAATGTGATGGGACCCGGGATCGGGGAAGTGATGGCGGCGGTTGCCGCGCAGGGGATGTCGCCGGCCGGTCCGGTCTTTTCGCACCATTTCCGGATGGAGCCGGAGATCTTTGATTTCGAGGTCGGCGTGCCCGTAACGTCGCCGGTCATCGAATCGGGACGAGTGACGCCCGGCGCACTGCCTGCCGCGACGGTGGCGCGGACGGTTTACCACGGGCCTTACGAAGGTCTCGGCCCGGCCTGGGGTGAGTTCGACGCCTGGATCGCGGCCGGCGGGCACCAAGCCGCCCCGAATCTCTGGGAATGCTACGTCGCGGGTCCGGAGTCGAGCCCCAACCCGGCGGACTGGCGGACCGAGTTGAACCGGCCGCTGGTCGGCTAGGGTTGCGGGAGTTGGAACACAGGTGAACTCCCGGCCCTCGCGGACCCGCCTGCGGTCGTCGTGGATTTTTGTTAGAGTCTTTCGGGAG
>JAYUFP010000056.1:0-2673 GCA_043738665.1 Isosphaeraceae bacterium | reverse complement strand
GTCTAAAGAACGTAGGCGGGTGCCACGGGTTGTACTCAACCCGTGCGCCGTAAGCGACGGCTGGCGCACGGGTTGAGTACAACCCGTGGCACCCGGGTCGACGCTCCGAATTCGAAGATTCGAGCCGCCACCCCGGAATCCGTCATGAGCCATCGCCAATTTCGCGAAAGCGCCGAGCGAACCCATTTGTCCGTTTTGCTCGCCCCAGCGCGAAGGATGCTGGACGGGCGAGTCCCGATGTCGATTCGGAGACGCCAGAGAGTCACAATTTGTTGAATATTCGGTCGGTCAACCCCCGGCCGCTCGGGTCGGCGAGGTCCATCAGATTTGTCGTAAATCATTTTATAATAAATACTTAGCATCAATTTCGCTGCAGACGATTTTTCCGCGAATATCGTTTTTCAAAACGAAGCCTAATCCGCCTTGTCGCGATGTCACTGAATAGGACGACGCCCCGTTCTTCGAGACGAAGCCGATTCGGCGCGGTGGTTCACGAGGTCACTGACGACCCCGCCGGCTTCACGCGGGCGCCACGACCGCCAACGCGGATGTTCGGCGCCGCGGCAATGATCTCGACGGCCGCTTGCGAACCGTCGGCCTACCCAACGGTAACGTCGAGACCCGGATCTCCAACCGAAACAGTCGCCTTCCGATGATCGTGACCGGGCCGATTGGGGTATCGCGCAGACGCGGCGCTTTACACTTTTGTGTCAAATGTCGCATCTTCGCGGCGCACCTTCTCGGGTTTGATCCGGTCCCGAACCTCCCCGTTGATTCGGCAAGCGTCGGCCGCTCGTTCCCGACACCCGCCGTTTAAGCCACGGATTGCATGTCCGAACGGGGCACTTTTTTCGATGATGACGGAGGTGAAGGACGCTGAAGGGGAATCCGGCCAATCGCCATCGTCGCATCCTTTAGGAACAGGCCGGAAATAACTTCCCGAGATTCCTCGCGAAAATGTAGGCTGGGTCTTGACCCAGCGCCTTGTGGGCGAGGTCCGTGCGAACCGCTGAGTCCGAGGAAAGCTGGGTCGAGACCCAGCCTACATGGGAGGAAAGCTGGGTCGAGACCCAGCCTACATGGGAGGAAAGCGCACTCGGGTAAACGCGATCCCCGCGCCGGAACGTAAAGCTTGGTCGAGACCCGGCCTACATGGGACGTCGGCGAGTCGTGATGGAATCGGGAAGTTATTTATGTCCTGTTCCTTAGCGCGCAAAAAGACCCCCGCACCGAAGTGCAGGGGCTTTTCGTTTTCGAGGCCGGTTCAACCGTCAGACAACTTTTCAGTTGCCCGCGGGGCTCGAGAAGAGCAGTCCGCCGGTCGAGGCCCGGGGAGCGGGCGGGATGCTCGGGGCCGGAGCGGCGGGGGCCACTTCGGGGGCCGGCGGGGCTTCGTCGCCGACGATCATCGGGGCCGGGGCGGCGGCAATCTGACCGGTTCCCATCGTCGGGGTGTAGGTCGCCTGACCGCTGCCGTAGGTGCCGAACGCCTGGGGGGCCGCCATCGGACCCTGGGGGCTCGGGGCACCCTGACCCGAGGGGTACACGCCGCAGGTCTCGCAGGTCGGCGAGCCGCAGATGCCCTTGTGGTGCCATACCCGCTTTTTCTTCAAGACCCACTCGTACGTGTAGACGTGGGGCTTGGGCTTGAGCTTGCCGCAGAGGTCCTTGAACCCGCAGCTCATTCCGTTGAGTTTGTCGTGGAGGCCACAGTTGAGCTTGCCGCCCATCCCCTTGAGGTGGGAGAGCAACGCACACTTCTTGGCACCGCACTCACCGACGCAGGAAGGACCGCACTCCACCTGGGGCGAAGGCATGGCCTGAGCGCTGGGCGCAGGTGCCTGTTCCGAGGCGTACGTGTGGTGCAGCAGGCCACCCGCTTTGCTCGCGCCGCAGAAGCTCAGGGCGAGGGCGAGGCTCAGGCTGAAAAACAGGGGCTTCAACATGGGAGACTCATCTCCTTAACTATCGATCGTTTCAGGCGACACGACCGGCCGGCCAGTCGCGCGACCGTGATCCGTTTATGGCAACGCTTTTAGACATCCATGGAGGACGGATCTTCCCGAAAACCCGAGGCCTTTCGGCCCAACTCCTCAGAGACGTCACCCGTTCGGTGCTCCCTAGTCCTCGCTTCGGCGTCACCTCCGCGAGCCACATGTCTTATCGTCAACCCCGGTGCCCGCCTTGAACTCGCTAGGCGTTTTATACCAACAGGTTACGTCGTGCCAGATTGACGATCATGGCGATCGTATCGTCTCCGTAAACTGGCGAAGAAATGCCGACGGCGGAATCCGGATAACCCGCCCTTTCGGCCCCGATGAACGCCTAATACGCGCAAGGTTTCGCTAATCGGCCAGGGCGGGGCGGGGAATTGCGATCCGTAAGAATGACAAAGGCGACTTATTGAGAGTGGGAATGGCCAATGATCAATGGATGAGGGCGGAGGGCGGAGGGCGGATGACCGAGAACCACTCGTTCCCACGCTCTGCGTGGGAATGCGGTCTGGGACGCTCTGCGTCCGCATTTGCTGCCGACAGACGACGCGGAGCGTCGGGGACGATAGGGGTAGGGAAAGCCCATTGGCTTGGGCCTCCCCTCCCTCCGAACCGTACAGGCGGATCTCCCGCATACGGCTCTCCGGTCGATGGTTTTACCTCAAAGAGGGTTGACGAG
>JAYUFP010000055.1:0-2677 GCA_043738665.1 Isosphaeraceae bacterium | reverse complement strand
TGAGGGAGAGCACGAGGTCGATGTCGTGGATCATCAAATCCAGGACGACGCCGATATCCGTCGAACGGAACGTGTAGGTGGAGAGCCGCTCGGCGGCGATGTATTTCGGCCGCATTCCCATGCCGTCGAGCGCCGACAGCGCAGGGTTGAAGCGCTCGATGTGCCCGACTTGTAAAATCGTGGAGTTCTCGCGCGCCAGGGCGACCAGCTCCCCGGCCTCGGCGAACGAGGCGGCGAGGGGCTTCTCGACCATCGTCGCGATTCCGTTCGCCAGGAACCATCCCGCGACCTTTCGGTGCAGGGCGGTCGGCACCGCGACGGAGACGGCATCGACGTTGCCCACGAGGTCGTGGTAATCATCGACGGCCTTCGTGCCGACGCGGTCGGCCACCAGCTTCGCCTGCTCGGGGCGAGCGTCGGCGACCCCGACGAGTTCGACGCCTTCCATCCCCGCGAGAATCCTGGCGTGGTGCTGACCGAGGTGCCCCACGCCCACGACACCGACTCGCAACCTGCTCATGACGCTTTCATCCTTGTTTTCTCGCGGGCGCGGCCGTGCCTGCCTTCCTGCTGGGCCTCGATGAATTCGAGAAGGCTCTTGACCTCGGGGGTCAGGTGCCCATGCGATTCGAGGATTTCCAAGGCGTGCCGCGCGCTCATCTTGGCGCGGTAGATCAGGCGGTGTGCCTCGTGCAAGGAGTCGATCCCTTCAGGGCCGATCCCGTTGCGCTTGAGGCCGACGATGTTGATGCAGCGGACCTTCGACGGGTTGCCATCGACGAGCATGAACCGGGGCACGTCGTGGTAAATCCGCGACTGGCCGCCGACGAAGCTGTAGGCCCCAAGTGTTACATAATGGTGGACGGCGACCCCGCCGGAGACGCTCGCGTGATTCTCCACATGAACATGCCCGCCGAGCATCGAGCCGTTGGCGATCGTGATCTTGTCGCCGAGTTTGCAGTCGTGCGCGACGTGCGAACCCGCCATGAAGAAGCAATGGCTGCCGACTTTGGTCAGGCCGTCTTCCTTCTCGGTGGCGCGGTTGATCGTGACGCTTTCGCGGATCACGTTGTGGTCGCCGATCTCGACTCGCGTCGGCGTCTGCTGGTAGGAGACGTCCTGCGGGTCGCCGCCGATCACGACGAACGGGGAGATCACGTTATGTTCGCCGACCGTCGTGTTGCCGGTGATGCAGACGTGCGACAGCAACCGCGTTCCCCGGCCGATCCGGACGTCCGGTCCGATCACGCAATAAGGACCGATTTCGACCTCGTCGTGGATCTCGGCCCCGG
Organism: Isosphaeraceae bacterium; assembly: GCA_043738665.1. GTDB lineage: Bacteria > Planctomycetota > Planctomycetia > Isosphaerales > Isosphaeraceae > JAYUFP01. The sequence goes on along the minus strand of JAYUFP010000055.1, from coordinate 1,385 downwards.
GGTCGACACAGGCGGTGTCGGCAATGAGGGTGGCCATCTTGGGATTTCCTCGGTTCCTTGAGGGATGCGAAGGCATCATCCATGACGCCCCGCGGGTCTTGTTGCGATCAGGAATGCCGGATGCAGGAGGGCGAATGCCGGATCAAAAAGGCGTGGGACGATCCACAATCCGCGCGACGTCCGTCATCGATCATCGGTCATCGTTCATCGTTCATCGTTCCTCGGTCATCGGTCATCCGTCATTCGTGTCCACGGATCGATCAGGAGGGAGACTCAGCGTCCACCATCACGAACATCAGCTTCGCTTCGGCCGCGACCGCGTCGCCAACCCGGGCGACGCCTTGAATCTGGGCACTCGTCGACTTCAGCCTGAGGCAAGTCAGATCCAGCAAGAGCTGGTCGCCAGGGACGACCGGCCTGCGGAGCTTCACGTCGTCAATCGCCGCGATCATCGTGATCTTGCGGGGCCGATCGACGTGATTCGCGATCATGATCCCGGCGGCCTGGGCCATCGCCTCCAGGATCAAGACCCCGGGCATCACCGGCCTGCCGGGCCAGTGCCCCTGGAAGAATGGCTCGTTGACGCTCACGTTCTTGACGGCCAGGATTCGCTTGCCGCATTCAACTTCCAGCACCCGGTCGACCAGCAGAAACGGGTAGCGGTGAGGCAAGACCTTCATGATCTGCGAGACTTCGAGCGGAAACGACATCGGCAGCGACCGGGCGGAAGGTGCCGGGGCCGGGCTTTGTGTCGAACCGTCGCCGACGAGCTGCCGCACGAGCGCCGCGTTGAGCTGATGCCCGGAGCGATGCGCGACGACGTGGCCGATGATGTCTTTTTCCAGGAGCGCGAGGTCGCCCACCATGTCGAGAATCTTGTGGCGGACGCACTCGTCGGAAAAACGAAGCTCGTTGCCGATCACGCCGTCGGGCCCAAAGATCAAAAGGTCCGACGTGGTCGACCGCGGGCCGATCCCTGCCTCGCGGAGGGCGTCGGCCTCGGCTTCGAGGAGAAACGTCCGGCTCGTCGCGAGCTGCGAGACGTAGCTCTCGGGGTTCACGTCGAGGAACAGGCTCTGAGCGCCGATCGGGGTTTTTCCGTAGTCGAGGTGGTACGAGAGCACGTATCCCGTGCCGTCGCCGGGATACGCCGTCAGAACGGCCGCGCCTTCGCGGACGGTGACCGCCCTGTCGAGAACCAGGGTATCGCGGGGGCGGTCGAGTTCCTCCGACCCCGCGGCAGTCAGGGCCTCGGTGAACGCCTTGCTGGAGCCGTCGCAACCGGGGGTCTCGAACGCGTCGATCTCGATCAAGCAATTGTCAATCTGAAGACCGGCGAGTGCGGCCATGACGTGCTCGACCATCTCCACGCGGGCCTCACCCTG
>JAYUFP010000054.1:0-2679 GCA_043738665.1 Isosphaeraceae bacterium | reverse complement strand
CCTTAAATCCGCATTTTACGTGGTCGACCCTCTCAGCCAAGTCGAGACAAAGCCGGTAACCTCGCAAGCTGTTTCTATAAGCCTCTGCGGGTTCGACGTTTCAGTACCCCCCGGAAATGGAATGGGTTGGATATACAACAACTACCCTCGGTATAACTCCGAAATTGGGCGGATCATCGGGGCGACCTCTCGCAAGTATCCCGACATGGTGGCCATCGATATCGGAGCCAACATCGGAGACACCGCCGCGATCATGCGTGGCTCTTGTGAAGCACGGATCATCTGCATTGAGGGCGAACAATCGATGGGCGGTGTCCTCTCCGAGAACGTCGCGCGGCTCGGCAACGCTTGCACCGTGCATGCTTATCTCGGTGAACGTCGCGAAACGCGGCAAGTCAACATCGACAAGGAAGGCTGGAATAACACACTCATGCCCGCCGAACGTGGAAGGGGCGTTCCTATTGAGTTCACCACGTTGGATGACGTCGTTGACGATGTCGACCCGCACAAGATCAAGCTGATCAAGCTCGACATCGAAGGGTACGAATGCCGCGCGCTTCGGGGGGCACGAAACACCCTTCTGGCCGGGCACCCGGTTGTGATTTTCGAGCACAACCGCGAAGCTCTCGGTGTGACAGGCATGGACGGGACGATGATCTTCGCAGAGCTCAGAGACCTTGGTTATCGATCGATGCTGGTTTGGGATGACCTCGGCCGGTTCCTGTTGAAAACGTCGCTCGGGGACTTGGAAATGATTCAAGACCTCCACGATTACATCGACTATCCTGGAAAGCAACTGGGCCGCATTTACTACTTCGATGTCTGTGTCTTTCACGAGGAAGACGAAGATTTGGCCGAACGTTGCCTCATCACCGAGCGCGTCCAACGCGATGACGGAAAGGCAGAACTTCTCGTCGACTCCAAGATCCCCGGGCAACCCCAACACGTCGGCACTCAGTAAATCCAATCGGGTTCGTTGAACTCGACGAACGTGAGTCTCTTGAGCAGCCAGCTGTGGCACAAACCAAAGCCCTCCTGATCGGCGACATCATGCTCGACCGGTATCTGGAAGGCCAGATTCACCGGATCTCGCCCGAAGCCCCGGTCCCGGTCGTTACCCTGAAAGGGGAGTGGGCGACGCCCGGCGGCGCGGGGAACGTGGCGGCGTCGCTCGCGGGGCTCGGCTGCCAGGTCACCCTGGCGGGGATCGTCGGCAGTGACGAGGCCGGGGATCGGCTCCGTCGCGGACTGGAAGACGCCGGTGTCTCTTCCGATTCACTCGTCCTTCGCGACGACTTGCGGACGATCTGCAAGACGCGCGTCGTCGCCGGGGGTAGCCGCCAGCAGGTGTTGAGACTCGACCAGGACGGCGACCCGACGGCATACCGGCGGGCGTCCGCGGAGTTGACGGATCGGGTCGTGTCGATGGTCGCCGGACACGACGTCGTCGTGCTCTCCGACTACGACAAGGGGACGGTCACCGAAACGTTGGCCAGGCGTGTCGTGGCCGAGTGCCGGTCACGGAACATCCCGTGCGTCGCGGACCCCAAAAAGGCCGATTTCTCCGCCTACTCCGGGGCCACGCTCCTTGCCCCAAACATCCACGAGACGGCCAGGGCCTTGGGGCGTGCCTTATCCGACGAGACGTCGATCGCGGCGGCGGCCGTCGAGGCCCGTGAAACCCTTTGCCTGGACCACCTTCTGATCACGCGAGGCCCGGAAGGGATGACGCTGGCCTCCGCCGACGGCGTCGTCCATTTTCCCGCCGAAGTCCGAGAGGTCGCCGACGTCACCGGTGCCGGCGATACCGTGACGGCGACGCTGGCCGCCTTCCTCGGGTCGGGCCGCGACGTCAAGGACGCTTGCCGGATGGCGAGCTTGGCCGCGGGGATCGCCGTCGGCCATCGAGGCTGCTACGTGGTGAGCGCTTCAGAGCTTGAGGCGGCCTTTCAAGGACGATCTCCGAAGATCCGAAACCATGAATCCGCAAAGGTTTGGGTCGATGATCAGCGGCGTTTGGGCCGTCGGATCGTCTTCACGAACGGGTGTTTCGACATCCTTCACGCCGGACACCTCGCTTGCCTGGAACACGCCCGACGTCTCGGGGACATCCTCGTCGTCGGCCTGAACTCCGACGCCTCGGTGCGGCTCAACAAAGACCCGTCGCGGCCGATGATCGGCGAGCAGCATCGCGCATCCCTTTTGGCAGGACTGGAATGCGTCGACGTCGTGGTGCTTTTTGACGACCCGACGCCGGAGACCTTGATCCGCGAACTCGCGCCCGACATCCTCGTCAAAGGGGGTGACTACGAGGGTAAGCCGATCGCGGGGGCCGAGTTCGTGCAAGCCCGAGGCGGCCGCGTCGTGACCATCCCCCTGGTCGCCGGGCTGAGCACCACGGCCATCCTCTCCGCCGCCCGCGGGCCACAGGTCTGACCTCATGCCCGGACCCGAAAATGGCTTCGTTCGGCGCAATCACTCGCCGTGAGAGAGTCTCCCGACCCCGCCCGCCTTCCCGGCCGTACGGTGTCGGGAACCCCGCGCCGTGCTGACGTCGGCCGTTAAAGTTTGACATCGGCTTCGTTTCGCAACGGAACATCGGCTCGTTCGGTAGGGATCGGCCGTTAAAGTTTGACATCGGCTTCGTTTCGCAACGGCGCTTCGGTTGACACGGGGACG
>JAYUFP010000053.1:0-8226 GCA_043738665.1 Isosphaeraceae bacterium | reverse complement strand
TCCCACGGAGGACCGTGGGAACGAGTCGCGCCGGGCTCTTTAGCTCTGTGTCGGGTCGTTGCTTAAAATCGCCTTCCGCCTCGTCCGTCGACTCTTCGTCGTGAACGGCGCGATCTCAGTAAGTCTCGATCACGACTCCGAAATGAGGAACGAGCGTTTTCTTATCGCCGAGATTCCGGTCGCCGGAGATGCGGACGACGTCTCCAAGGCCCACTGGCGATTCGCGGAGGAAGCGGCGATCTCGTTCGGTTCTCAGAGGGAGCGGATTCGTCTGATCTGCGACATTCAGTGACATGGTCGTACGGCCGTCAGTCGGGCCTATTACGGCGCATTTCATTGTTCGGAGCAGTCTTGAGAAATCTGGGAATTCCCGTGAGTGAAGAACCGCAGGCACACGGGATGGTTCCACAACTCCTGCAATCGAAAGGTGATCTGGAACTCGAGACGGCAGGCGGGGTGCTACGCGACCTGCACGGTTTGAGACGGATTGCCGACTATCGGCTGAAACTGTCCCCTGGCGTGGAATCGCGGTCCAATGCCATGAAGGCCGTTCTCGACGCCCATCGAATTGTTCAGATGATCGACGAGTTTTCCAACGACGCCGTGCGGCACGAGGCCGTGGGAACTCGGGTCCTGGACAAATTCCGGCTGCTCATTGGTAAAATGCCACCGGACATCCTCTGAACCCGTCCACAGGGATCAACTCTTGCCGCGATCCTCCTTCAAAGACCACGACTCGTCGCATTCCTCTTCCCGAAATTCGGACTGGGTCGAGGCCGAGGTCGAGCGAATGGCGGCCGCCTGGGACCGGGGCGAACGGCCCACGGCCGCTGAGTCGCTTGCAAAAAACCCGGGGCTGGACGGCGAAGCGGCCGTCCGTTTGATTTATGAGGAGGTCTGCCTGCGTCGTGAGGCGGGCCTGCAGCTCGACACGTCCGAGGTGGTCCGACGCTACCCGCGGTGGCGGGCCGATCTCGAACCGCTGTTGGGCGCGGACCGCTTGCTACGGGCTCCGCTGCCGTCGATCGCATTACCGGAGCCCGGCGAGCGGCTCGGCGATTTCCGGCTCATGGCCGAACTCGGAAGAGGTTCCGCGGGCCGGACGTTCCTCGCCGCGCAGCCCTCTTTGGCGGACAGGCCGGTCGTGCTCAAGGTCACGGCGTTCGACCACGACGAGCACCTCTCGCTGGCAAGACTCCAGCACACGCATATCGTCCCGCTTTACTCCGAACAAGTCTTCCCCGAACGAGGGCTGCGGGCGCTCTGCATGCCCTATCTGGGTGGAGCGACCCTCGCTCATCTCCTCGACGCCCTCACCCCGATCCCTCCGGAACGTCGGCGGGGGAAGGACGTCCTCGACGCCCTCGACCGGCTCGACTCCGCCAAGGCGACCCGCGACAAGACCTCCGACGAGCCCGCCGGGCCGTACCGTCACATCATCGGGACATCGAGCTACGTTCAAGTCACATGCTTGATCGGCGCCTGCCTTGCCGACGCCCTTCAATACGCCCACGACCGCCGCCTGGTCCACCTCGACGTGAAGACCTCGAACGTCCTGATCGCGTCCGATGGGCAGCCTCTGCTCCTCGACTTTCATCTCGCCGCCGAACCCCTCCACAAAGGCGACGGCCCCCCGGAACGGCTCGGCGGCACACCCGGCTGGACCTCGCCCGAGCAGGACGCCGCGATGCGCTCCGCCGCGGAAATCCGGGACATCCCCGGCGACGTCGATGGCCGGTCCGACGTCTACTCGCTGGGCCTCTTGATCCTGGCGATGCTGGGGGGCCGTTCCCCAGCGCTCGAGAAACGCGGGTGTGTTCGCGAATGGCTCGGCCGGATCAACCCGAAGGTCGGCACGGGCATGGCCGACATCGTCGCCCACTGCCTGGAGCCGGACCCCGATAACCGTTACCCGAATGCCCAGGCGCTCGCCGACGACCTCCGGCAGCACCTCAACGACCTGCCACTCAAAGGCGTCCCGAACCGCAGCCTCATCGAACGTTGGTCGAAATGGAGGAGGCGAAGGCCCGAAGCCCTGGCGCGAGAAGCGGTCGCGCTGATCACGGGGGTCGCGATCCTCGGCTTCGCGACGTTCGGCCTCCTGATGTATAACGCGAAAATTCAGGCGGTCAACGAGGCTCTCGAAGACGCCGTCAGGCTCCAAAAGGAACACCGATTTGACGACGCGGAGCACATGGTCAACCGCGGGCTTTCGCTGTTGAAGGTTCGAGGCTTCGTGCTGTCGAAGGCGTTCGAAACTCAACTCCACGACCAGAAACGCGAAGCGATGCGTGGCCGGGCGGTTGCCGAGTTGCACGACCTCGCTGAGAAGGTGAGACACTTCTCAGGGTCGGGGGCGCCGGCCGAGGAAAAGTTGCGATTGTACGTTCCGAAGGTCAGGAAAGCGTGGGAGGCGCATAAGGCTCTCGAATCGATGAACGACCCCCACCTGTTCAACGACCTCCGCGAACTGGCGATCGTCTGGGCGGAACTTCTCGTCCACTTTTCGACGGGGCCGGAACGCAAGCAGGCACGGTTTGATGCGCAAGAGATCCTCAAGGAGGCCGAGGCCGCCTACGGAGCAAGTCCCGCGCTGGCGCGCGCCCTGGGGAACACGCCCATCCCCGCCGCCCAGACGGCCTGGGAGCACGCCGAACTCGGCCGCTATTACCTTCGAAGGAACAAGGACTCAAAAACCCTCGCCCTGGCGAAGGCGGAGTTCGATATCGCGCTGGACCTCGAGCCCCGCGACTTCTGGGCGAACATGGGCCAGGGGCATTGCGCGTATCTGGGAAAGAACTACGTCGAAGCCCTCGCCGCATTCCGGGCCTGCGTGACGCTCACGCCCGACCAGGCGGAATGCCGGGTTAACCAGGCGATGGCCTACGAACGCCTCGGTAAGTTCGTTGAAGCCTGGCACGACTATTCGAAGGCGATCGAACTTAACCCGGAGCTCGCCGAAGCCCGCCTCAATCGCGGCCTGCTCGCGTACAACGACCGCCGCTACGCCGACGCCGTGAGCGACTACCGGGACGCGCTACTGACCATCAAAGACACGCCGACCCAGGCGCTGACTCGCTATAACCTCGCGCTCGCCCTCCGAGCGCGGAATGACCTAACCGCAGCTAAAACGGAAGCCGAAAAGGCCGCGGAACTCGGATCGGAAGACGCTCGCATCCTGCTTCGAGGGTTGCGATAGGTCTTCTTTCCTGAGACGCCCCGGTCGTCCTGAATCGCACCTCACAACGCCCGTCGGGGCTTCCCGATTCGGAAGGTGAGGCTCCCGCCGAGCGGAGGTTCGGGACGAAAACAGCTCGGCGTGAGCCTCGCACTCCCGAATGATCCGATTCATGTTCGACGTTCTAAACGTGATCAACGAGTCGTCGCTTCAAATCATCAAACGTCGAATGCCCGTCGCGGCCGAAAACGAACCGCGCAGGGAGGCCGACGACGCGACTCGCTCCGAGCCGGAAGAGTTCGCGCTGACAGGCCGTCAGCTTGTTCGCCGCGATCTGGGCGGTCACTCTCCATCCGGGTCGGCCGCTCTCGCCCCAGACTTCTCCCCGCGCGATGTGCGATGCCCCCTGGTCGCTCAGGTAACCTGCCACGGCCGCGGCTGTTTCGGGGCCGGGCTCGGCGAAACTGCCGACGACCTCCATGTGGAGCATTCCTTCCGACGCCTTCACACCGTCGATCGCGTCGAGCAAGAGGGAAAGCGGCCCGGCCTCACCCTCTTCAGCAAGGTCCGAAAGCCCCGGCGCGTGGCCGATCAGGCAGGCGGCCGATTCGAGGACGATCCCTTTTTCAATTTCCTTGAGGCGGTTGTCCTTGAGGGTGACCCCCGAACTCGTAAGGTCGACGATGATGTCGGCGATCCCCAAGCTGGGATGGAGTTCGAGCGCGCCTTCTGAATCCACGAACTGATAGTAGTAGATCCCCCAGCGGCGAAAGTGAGCCTGGGTAAGCGCGGGGTATTTCGTCGAAACGCGGAAGGTTCGGCCCGACGACTTGAACTCGGAGGTCAAATCCACAAGGTCGATCACATGGCCGACGTCGATCCAGCTCTCGGGTACGGCGACCACCAGCCGGCAACCGGCGTAGCCCAGGTCGGACGTTACAACGATCGTGCGCGACGCTTCGGCCGCGCGTTCGGCGTATACGTCCATCCCGGTGACGCCGAGATGGCAGCGACCTTCCTGAACCTGCGTGACGATGTCGGCCGGTCGCATGAAGACGACGTGGAACCGGGGCTGCCCGGCGATGACCGCCTCGTACTGCCGGTCGCTGGCGCGTCGGACCTTGTACCCGGCCGTCTTGAGGATCTCGACGATTCCCTCGTAAAGGTGCCCCTTCGAGGGCAAAGCCAGGCGGATCGGGTCGATCAACGGGGAAGGCACGCTCATCGGGGCCTCGGGAAGGGCTGAGGTGCCTTGGCAAAAAGGTTGCGCTGTGCTGAATCTTTTCCCCCTCTTGAGAAGGGGGGGCTACAGCCGTGAACAGGGCGGCTGCACACAGCGCTGAATCGAGAGCGCCACATGCTTCGGTACTCTGAACCCGTGCGCGTCGGCCGGGGCCGGGGATGGGGCGCACGGGTTCGGAGTACCGAACCACATGGCACCCGCGATCCGGCCAGGTGTGCAATTCGTCGGTAAACCGCTGTCGAGGGGCTGGTCGTGGACCGACTCATCACTCCACGATTTTGCTCGCATCGAGACGCTCTGCTCGCGCGACGGGTGATGCCATCCTCGCTTCCCAAGCCGGACGCCTCACCCCCCCTACCCTCCCCTTCGCAAGGGGGGGAAATGGAGTTTCTTGCTCGCGTTATCATGCGATCATCCCTCGATCGGCCCTGGCCAGCCTGTCCAGATCCGCAAGTCCCATGGGTGTTTCTTCGCCGGTGATCAGGTCGTTCAGGGTCATCGCTTCGCAACCGCTCACGATGACGACTCGTGGAAGTCCCGCCCCCTCGGCGCGCGCGATCGCTTCATCGAGTCCGATCCCGGTTTCGAGCAACGCCCGGGCACCGGCGACCCGCAACCGGGTTGCGACCTGGATGGCGCGAGTCTCGACGGAGTCGTCTTCGGCCAGAATCAGGAACCCTCGCGGAGGGACCGCGCCGGGCCCTCTCCCTTGTGCGTCGAGGGCGACGACCATGCGTTCGAGACCGAATGCAAACCCGACCCCCCGGTCGTCTCGGTCGCTGCCGAGCACGCGCGCCAGGCCGTCGTAACGGCCGCCGCCGCAGAGTTCGACCTCGCCTGTGGGCGTCTCGGCGACGATCTCGAAAACCATCTGCGAGTAAAACCCGATCCCCCGACCAAATCCGAGGTCGAGGACGATCCGCGAGGGGTCGACGCCGAAGGTTTCCAGATCCCTCAAAAGCGCACGGATCGAGGCGATCGACTCAGGCGCGAGCGATTCCCCTTCGCGGTCCAGCTTCGCGAGTACCTTCGCCGGTTCGCCTTTGAGATCGGCGAGGGCGTGGACCTGCGTCTTGACTCGCTCCAACGCCCCGAGCAGGCCATGGCCGAGGTCCCATTTCCGTCGCAAGCGGTGGATGATCTCGTGGCCCGAGCGCCTGCCGGTGACGACGGGGACGAGGGTGCGGAAGAGGCGGTCGATGCCGCCGTCGTCGGCGCGTTCAACCTCGTCGGGGATCTCGGCCGTGTCGCCGGTCTGGAGCCATCCCGAGAGCTGTTCGAGGCCATTTTCGAGGGTCAAAATACCTTGACCGTCGGCCGCGGCCTCGCTGAGCATCTCGATCAGGGCCGTACCCAGCGGCGCGGGGAGGCCGGAACGCCTCAGCATTTCGAGGATCAGGCCGACATGCCCCAGGCGAACGGTCGCGCCGGTGATTCCGGCCTCCGAGGTGGCCCAGTCGGCCAGCCAGATGATCTCGGCATCCGCGAGCGGCCCACCGTCCCCGAGTCGCTCGACTCCGACCTGCTGGAACTCGCGTAGCTTGCCGGGTTTGAGGGTCTCATACCGAAAGACCGGCCCCGCGTGGCTGACTCTCCACGGGGGTTGCGGGGGGATCTTGGCGGCGGTGTACGCCCTGACGATCCCGGCGGTCAGCTCAGGACGCAGGCAAACGCCGGAAGGTCCTCCGCTGCCACCCGCCAGTTCGAAGAGCTTGGAAACGATCCCCGCGCCGCTCTTACGCTCGTGGAGTTCGGTCGGTTCGAGAACCGGAGTCCGCAACGGTACGTAACCGGCCCTCGCGAATCGGTCGAGCAAGAGGTTCTCGAGGTCGCCGAGTCGGGAGGTTTCCGCGGGAAGCCAGTCGCGCGTGCCTCGGACGGCGTCCACGGGCCGCTCGACCGCGCCGCCGGGGACGGTACTCACAAGCCCGCCCCTTCCATCACCGCGAGGTACGATTTTACGCTGTCGACGAGGGCCGCCCAAGGCAGTCCTTTTTGTTCCTGACGGGTGGCGAGGTCGCGGAGGTTGAAAACCTCCTTCGCCACTTCATCGGGACCGACGATCACCGCGAGCCTGTGCCCGCGCTTCGATCCGTAACCCATCTGCTTGCCGATCTGGTCCTGGTCGGGATAAACCTCCGCGCCCACGCCGTCGGCTCGGAGCATGGCCGCGAGGCGGAACGGAACGGCTGGGTCGGTCCCCGGGAAGTTCGCGAACAGGACCGGTGCGAGAACGGCGGTCCCCTTGAGCCAGCCCGCCTCTTCCATCAACGCGAGCAACCGATCGAGCCCGATCGACGCACCCACGCCCGGCAGCTTGCGGTCGGTGAAGAGGCTCGCGAGGTTGTCGTAACGGCCGCCCGAGCTGATGCTGCCGAATTTCTCCCAGCCGTCGATGGTCGTCTCGAAAACGACCCCGGTGTAGTAGTCGAGACCGCGGGCAAGGCCGAGGTCGATCTTGATGCGTTCGGAGGGGACGCCCGCGGCGCTCAGGAGGCTGAAGATCGAACGGAGATTGGCGATGCCCTCGACCGCACTCGGGTGGCGAGCGAGCGACTCTGAAACCTTGTCGAGAATCGTGACGTCGCCGCGACCGTGTTCGACGAAGTCGAGGATCTTCGTCGCCTGATCGCCGGTCAGCAATGTCGGGCCTTCGACGGACGTTTCGCCGCGCTGGAGCTCGATCAGAACCTTCTCGCGGCCGATCTTGGCGCGCTTGTCGAGCGCCCGCAAGACTGGGCCACGCTTGTCGATGACGGCTAGTGAATCGAGCAGCCCATCGAGAACCTTACGGTTGTTCAAAGTTACCGTGAACGCCGGCACGCCCGCCGCCGAGAGCGTCTCGTGGATCACCTGAACGATCTCGGCATCTGAGACTTCGCTCTCGGTCCCGATCGTATCGAAATCGCACTGAACAAACTCTCGAAAACGGCCTTTTGCGGGGCGTTCGCCCCGAAATACCGAGCCGATCGCATAGCGTTTGAAGGGAGTACCCAGGTCGTTGACGTGTTTCGCAACAAACCGGGCCAGGGGAACGGTCAGGTCAAACCGGAGGGCGAGTTCACCCGGGGTGCCGCCCTTGTTCGTGACGTCGAAGATCTGGCGCAAAACTTCGTCGGACCCGGCTTCTTTTCCGGTCAGGACTTCCATCCGCTCGATGTGCGGCGTCTCGATTGGGAGGAAGCCGAACGACGCGAAGGTGGCGCGGAACGACGCGAGAATCCGCTCGCGGGGGATCATCACCGAAGGGGGGATGTCCCGCAGGCCGCCGGCCACGCGGGGGTCGATCATGACGGACACTTCCTCTCCGGTCGTTCCCAACATTCAGGCAAACCACGGGCGATCGAGCGCCGGGATCATCGACTTCGGCGAAAATCGGTGAGCCCCCGACCCGTTCGGACCCTGTGATGAGGACAGGATTTTATCAAAAGCCACACGGAGGGGCAAATTGGTGAATCGGAGTTATCCGATTATCCGAAAGGCCGCAAAGTCCGGCCTTGACCGATTCCGGCTCGGGGGTTAGGTTTCCGCCGGAACTCCCGGACAGGAACCTCACCTCAAGTCATCGAGCGAGGCGGACGATGCGAAGGATCGCGTGGCTAGCCGTGGCGATAGGGACGTCGGCGGCAGGGCCGGGTTGTCAGACGATGATGAGTCCGGCCTCGCTCTCCGCGCTCGCGCAGCCGGCCGCAACGGGCTTTTCGTACTCCGCGGGTCGGGCGATCCAGTCGTACGCCTTCGCCCCGCAATCCGTCGAGCTCGCCGCCGTGTCCGCGATGGACGACCTGCGGATCCACTCGATCCG
>JAYUFP010000052.1:0-2684 GCA_043738665.1 Isosphaeraceae bacterium | reverse complement strand
CCATCTCCGGGTCGCCTGTCCGCCGATCATCGCCCCCTGCTATTATGGGATCGACATGTCCCGCCGCAAGGACTTGTTCGCCGCCTCGTTCGTCGATCTCCCCAACGGGGGCGTCTCCGAGGCCGCCCAGCAACGGATGGCCCACGAGCTGGGCGCCGATAGCCTGCGCTACCTCCCGATCGAGTCGATCGCCAGGGCGGTCAGTATGTCCACTGATCGTCTTTGTCGGGCGTGCATCACCGGGGAGTACCCCTCGGCGGCGGGACAACGACTGTACGAGATCGACGCCTACGACCCGCGAAATACGGTCGTCGCCGGTGGAAAACGCGCCTACGAGCACGGAGCGACCAAGGCGGCCGTGGTCGTCCCGAGCTGAACGGCGTCACCCCGCGGAGTCAGGATGAGGGCTCGAACCCGCGAAGAAAGGTTCGCGCCGCGCGCCGCGGGGCTATTCTTCCTCGAATACATAGTGTGCGCGGTAGATCGGACGGCCTTCGATACGGTACTTGCGCTCGAAGTTGGTTAGGTAATCCAACTCGTGCTCGGGGTCGCGAGGCGCTTCGATTTCCCGCCAGATGAATTTCTCATGAGAATGCATGAGATCCTTGATCACGCCGTAATATTCCTCCACGTCCGTCGCGAGCCAGACCGAACCGCCGGGCTTCAGCGTTCGCTCAATGTCGTTCACGAGCGGTTCGGCGAAGACCCTGCGCTTCTTGTGGCGCGACTTCCACCAGGGATCGGGGAAGTAGACGTGAACCGCCGAAACGCTGGTCGCGGGGACGAACTTCGCGAGGAATAGCTTGGCGTCGCCAGGCCAGACCTTGACGTTCGCGAGGCCCCGCTTGGCGACCCGCTCCGCCGCCCGCCGCGCGTATTTCTTCGCGAGCTCGACGCCGACGAAGTTCATTCCCGGGTTGGCGGTTGCGGCGTTTTGAAGGAACAGCCCCTTCCCGGAGCCGACCTCGACCGACACCGGATGTTCGTTCTCGAAGAGCATCGACCAGTCGAGCGGTTCTTCGACGCCGGTAAGATCGAGCAAGAATGGAGTCGGATCAACTTTGGGCCGGGGGGGACGGGGATCGGACATCGTCGGTGGTATTCCGGTCAGACCTCGCTACGGGAGGGGGACTTCCGTGATTCTAGGGGTGTCTTCAAAGGCACGCCGATGATCTTGCCGTGAAAGACCATGTTATTGCCGACAAACCCCTGGGTCTCGAAGACCGTCTGACGGCGGTTGACCTTCGCCGCCTTCGAGACCAGGACTAAACGGTCACCCGGCTCGACCTTCCCCCGAAACCGGACGTCCTCCATCCCACCGAAACCGAGAAAGCCGTCCTCGACGATCTTGATATGGTAGCAATAATAGCTGGCAAGTTGGGCGGCGGCTTCGCACATGAGGACGCCCGGCATCAAGGGAAAACCGGGGACGTGTCCCCTCACCCAGAACTCGTCCGGGGAGACATCCTTGTAGCCGATGATCAGATGTGCGTCCGGGTCGATCATGACGATCGCGGTGAGTTGTTCCATCTCGTAGCGCTGCGGGTTGCCCAGACGGATCCCTTCGAGGTCCGCCATGATCCGCGAGGTGTCTATCGTGGCGGGATCGATCAGGGCGACGGGCGGCATTCGTCAGCATCCTTAACCAGACTAGCAGGCGCGGCGAGAGCATACCCGGGCGCGGCGGCGGTGGTCAACATCATGAACAGAGGGTCGGCTCGAGCAGATCCCAAGCAACAGGTCGGTCGGATACGTCACGAACACGGGGCGGGAAGAGACCGAAACCGGACCATCATCATGACCGACGACCGCCCTTGGAACAAGAGGGTAACCCTTTCTCGAAGCGCAAGAACAGGCCCGTCATGATGATAAAACGTCCCGTCGGAACCATGGTGACCTACGGTTTCGTTCCGGGAGGCCTCGAAGGCGATCTCGCGATTGCGGCGAAGCTCGGCGCGACCGTCGTTGAGATCCTACCGGACTGGAGATCCCTCCCCGATCCCGGCTTATTAAGATCCCTCGTGACCGATTCGGGTTTGAAAATCCACAGCGCCCACGGATGCTGGGGAGGCCAAGCGATTCTAGCCCCTCGGGTCGATCTTGGATCGTTGAGCCCGAAGACCCATCGTGAATCCATCGACGACATCCGACGTTGCATCGAATGGCTTCACGATGCCGGCGGCGACCACCTCGTGATTCACCCGGGCGGCCTTTCCGATCCTGAAGAAAAGGAAGCTCGTCGCGACGCGCTCTTGCAAGGCTTGAACACGCTCGCCGACGACGCATTCCGGGCGAGTGTGATTTTGTGTGTTGAGAACATGCCGTCGGGAGTTTACCCGGGTAGCCTGATGAACGACCTTGCAACCCTCGTCGCGGAGATTAACCGGCCCGAAGCACTGGGGGTCGCGCTCGACACCGGACACGCGCACATCAGCTCGACGACAACGGAAGAAACTCTCGCGGCAGGCTCCTGGCTCAGGACCACTCACGTCCACGACAACGACGGTAAACAAGACAGTCACCTGCCCCCCGGACTCGGAACGATAGGCTGGGAAAGCTGGGCCGCCTCATTGGAGGCCATCCACTACAGCGGACCCGTCATGCTCGAATGCATTCGTCATCTGAGGCGTTACCCGGAGTCGGTGTCGAGGATGCTCGTCGAACTCGTACAGAGCCTGACCGGA
>JAYUFP010000051.1:0-2685 GCA_043738665.1 Isosphaeraceae bacterium | reverse complement strand
GACCCCGGCGATCGGCCGTTCGCGGTCCACGACGCCGGGGGCTTACGGGTCGGCATGCACATTTGCTACGACGGCGGATTCCCGGAGGTCGGCCGAGTGCTGACCCTGCTGGGGGCGGACGTGTTGGTTTTGCCGACGAACTGGCCCACCCATTCCGAGTGCGCGGCCGAACACATGATCGCCACCCGTGCGATGGAGAACACGGTCTACGCAATGGCCGTCAATCGCGTGGGCGAGGAGCGGGGTTTTCGATTCATCGGGCGGAGCTCGATCGTGGCGCCGGACGGCTCGACCCTCGCTCTTGCCGGGGTCGAGTCGACCGAAATCCTCTACGCGGATCTCGACCCCGGAAAAGCCCGCCGGAAGCACATTGTCCGAGTTCCCGGCAAGCACGAAATCAACCGGATCGCCGACCGTCGGCCACGGTTTTATGAACCGTTGGCGGCTCCGAACGGGCGGGATTAGTCGGCGGTCACCGGAACGAATGACCGATGAGAAGATGACCGATGACCAAGGCGAGGTAGTCCCCTCTCGAACATTGATCATCGGTCATGCATCCTTGGGAAGCACCATTCAGCGCTTGGGCGTCACACTGAATGCGTGCGCCTTGGGCTTCGCAGTCTCGCGTTGCTTCTTGACGACCTCGGCTTCGAGTTCGTCGAGGCCCTCGAGCGCTTTCTTGAGGTGTTCGGGGCTCTCACTCTGAAGGGGCACTTCGACGGTCCGCCACCTCAGGAAGTGGATGTTGTTGTGCTTCAGAGTAAGCTCATGCACGGCGGCGGCCTGCATGGCCATGGGAGTCGGCAGGGTCGCCAGATTCACCCCGGCGGCGAATTGTTCCGCCGTGAAATCGCCGACCGCTTGAGCATCGATCGCCAATGAGTAGGAACCCGCGGACAGCCCCTTGATTTCGATGGGTTGCCTATCAAGAGTCTGGACGAAGTCGGAAGACTGAAGCGCGAGCTCGAACAAAGGATCCTTGAGATTCAGCGGAAAGGGCAGCGCCTTGTCGAGTTGCGTCCAGGTCAAGCCGCCGTCCTTGGATTTGAGGTCGGAGACGGTTGTGTTCTGGGTCGTCGAGCCGGCGTTTTCCGTCGAGAGCTTGATCTCGACTCGACTCACTTCCGCGGGTGCCTTCCAGGCTTTCAGGAGCGCCGCGGCCATGAGCAACTGTCCGCTCGGGGCCGGGTGGACACGGTCGGGGTTGAGCTTCTTAGCCTTTTCCGGGTCGCTGGCGAAGGCCCTTTTCGTTGCCTCAACGACATAGGTATTCAAATCGGCAAGGTCGAGCCCGCGCTTCGTCGCCAGCTCCTTGAGGTAATCGCCGTAACGCACGAGGACCGCGTTGTAACCGCCTTCGAAGTTGGGGGGGCGGCTGACGTCGTCGAACGGCGACGGCTGGATCAGCGTGATTCGGATGTCGGGAATTTCCTTCTTGACAGAATCAAGGATGTTTTCAAACCCTTTGCTGTAAGTCTCGAAAATCTTCGGGTCGAAGGCGCGGTAACTGGCGTCGTTCATGCCCAGCATGATGGTCATCACGGTCGGCTTGTAGGCGAAAACGTCGCGCTTCAGCCTCCGGTCGATCGGCCCGCCGCCCCCTCCCGTCACGCGGTCTCCGCCCCACCCCGAATGGACGAAGGTCACATCCTTGTCAGGAAACCTTGTCACGACGAACGTCTCGGTGAAGGTCGTGTAAAGTCTCTGGTCGGTGATACTGTCGCCGTAGAACACGACGCGATCGCCGTTTTTGAGATAAAAGTCCGCCGCCGGGGCATTCGTCGAAGTGAGGACGGCCGAAACAACGACAGCGGCCCAGACCATTGGTCGCAAACGACTCATCTGAGGTTCCTCGCAAAGGGTGTGAACTCCGGGTCACGACCGGAGCGACGGCCTCAAGTTACCCAACCCGTCGGTCAGGTGATAGGAGCGACCGTTCGACAATCGGACGCGCTAGGGAACGGCTCGGGCGCGGAGCATGATGTTTGTCCCCAGCGAGGTTCGACGCGAGGTCTCGGCTGCCGTGTTGCCCCATGGCGCAAAGAAGAACCCCTGGCTGACCGTGATCGGTGCCAGGGGTTCGGCGTGTTTACAGAGTCATTCGTTCCGGGTGCTCATTCCTCGGTGCCCGGAAGTGGCGGAAGCGGTGGCAGAAAATCAGTCTTCGCTCGCTTCTTGGCGACGGAAGTGTTCGCCTTGTCGGTCGCGACGGGACTGACCTGGAAGGCCGGAGCGATCGACGTGGAACTCCGAGTCATCCGAGAATCGACAACATTCTTCACAGGGCCGGCCATCGCAACGGGTGCGACCGCCGCGGCAGCCTCTTTCAACTCGATCGGAACCGCCGGGGCGACGATCGGTGCAAGCGGAGCGGGTTTGGGAGCCGCGAGCGTGAGGTTGACCGCTGCGGGAACTACCGGCGGTAACGGGGCGGCGGTCGTGCCGGGCTTCGTGGCCGAGGCCACCATCGTCGCCTCGTCGCTTACCTTCGTATCTTGATCCAGCCGCGCGAGGGCATGACGTGCGGCGTTCAGTTCGGGCTGAAGGTCGACGGCCTTTTTATAGTACTCGCGCGCCTGCTCGGGTTTCCCCATCGCCGCGAGGATGTAACCGAGATTGGCATGGCCGATCGCGGGTCCTCCCGCGTGACTGAAAGCGACGAGTGCTTCGTCATTCTTCCCTTGC
>JAYUFP010000050.1:0-2690 GCA_043738665.1 Isosphaeraceae bacterium | reverse complement strand
GCCTGCGTTCGAAGATCGTCTTCCCCGACGACCTTGCGGAACTCGTCGAACAGCGGGTTGACGACTTCTTCGCTGAGTTCAACCCGCAATCGCCTTATGAGAAGATGCTCGTTCGCGACATGGCGATCGCTTCCGTCCGGTTCGAGCGCTGCGCGTCGCTTTCGGTCGCCGATTTGATCCGTGTCGCCGACCGTGCCGAACTTTGCTGGGAATTCGACCGGCGGGTCTCGGTGGAAGACTTCGCCGCCCGCCTTCGCAACGACCCTTCGCGGATCGCTCTTGGGCTGCGGAGATCGCGGCAAGGGACCGACTGGCTGATCGACCACTGGGAGACCCTCGCCGCGATTGCCCGAGAGACCGGCCGTTGGGACGACGATCAGCGCCGATTCGCGTTCAATCTCCTGGGAGTTCCCCGGGAACTCCGCGCGGGAGCCGCCAAGGTTCCCCACGGCGATGACGCCCCGAAGCTGATCGCCCTTGCCGAGTCGCAAGTGGCAACGCTTCGCCACCTTCAGGCAATCGTGCTCGACGACCTGAACGACGCCGAGCGTGCGATGTCAATGGCCGGGATGCCCCTGGCCGAAGACAAAGCCACGGCCCAGCTCCGCAAAGACGAGGCCCGCGCCCGCAACGACTTCGCCAGGGCCCGCAAGGAGCTGCTCCGGCACAGGGAGACTGAACATCAGGTCGAGCCGCGTCCCAAGCCCGAGACCGTCGGCGACCGGCCCGCGCTTTCGCACGCGGCCATGGACAACCTGGCGAATCGCACGACGACCTGTCCCATGTACATTGAGGAACCGGAAGTGATCGAGGCCGAGGAATCCGACGAAGAGGTCACATCGGCCCCGGCCGAAGGTCGCCCGAACCGCCGCACCAGAAAGGAACAGGCACGCCGCGAACGCGATGCGGTCCGACTCGGGACGGGCTGACGAGCCGATCCGGCGAATCGCCGCCACCCCGTCAAAGTCAACGCCGATCACCAGATTCATTCAAGAGCGTTCGCGGTGCGCGCGGGCCGTTCTGAAGAAAGGCTACATGTCATTCAATTGATGATTCTTTAGATTATTGATATGTAATGGAAAGGCGTGCGGCGCGAACGAACTCGGGACTGGGCGGTGGCGACACGCATGATGTGTGGCGATCCGATAAGCCATCGCCCACGCCCCGGCATTGCGGGGAGCGGGTAAGGCGTGAGCGATGAGGGTCGCCAAAATAACCTTGACAATTGCCTTGCAGTCGAGGCTCTCAAATAAGGTGTTTTTGATCGGCAGGAGGATTGCAAAGTCGGTCCTTCTCCCCCCGGGAGAAGGTGGCCGGAGGCCGGATGAGGGTTCCCGGTGTCGGCGTAGGGCAAGAAAAGACCCTCATCCGCCGCTCCGCGGCACCTTCTCCCAGGGGGAGAAGGGTTAATTTCGGACTTTGCAATCCTCCTGTTTTGACCGGCAGTCGGATAGGTTATTCATGCGAGCCGCCTTTCGCTCGAAACTTCGGACGAGCTGCGGGGTAGCTTCCGGACCCCGCGCCCCGCACCCCTTACCCTCTCCCCGGAGTACCGGGGCGAGGGCGATCGTCTGAGGATTCGTCCGAGTGTGTTCCGCGACCGAAGTCAAACTCCGTTTGGTTTTTGTGGATACCAAAGTTTGCAAAAGGGAGGAAACGGATCGATCGCCTCTGATTTCGTCACGTCGAGCGCAACAAAAACTCGCCGATCGAGACTGGACGTTCCGCATGGGCAGTGCCAACTTTTCACACGCTCGGGTCGACGCCCGGCTCAGCGGGAGCTTCGCCGTCCCAACCTGTTTCGATGCAGACCGCGAAGCGTATCGCTTCTCCTATCAACTCGAAGAGAACGTTTGATCTCGCGGCGTCTCCGCCCCCGTCAATCCCCGCAGCGATTCGCCGCGGTCGGCCCGCCAGCCGGGGTGTTCTCCGTGTTGAGGTCTCAGTTCCGAAGCCCGTTTCAGAAGCGTCCCGTAGCGGTCATCCCAGGTATGGCCCGTGTTGACCGACGTCCTCCCCGTTTCCCCCATTGACCGGGCTTTTTCCGGGTTGGAGATCAGATCATCAAGGTAACCGGCGATCGTCTCAACATCCCCGAACGGGGCCAAAAGCCCGGTCTTTCCATGCTCGACGACTTCGGTCACACCCCCGGCCGCGGCGGCGACGACGGGGAGGCCGTTCGCCCACGCTTCAAGGAAGACGATCCCGAAAGAGTCGGTGCGCGAGGGCATCGAGAAGACGTCGAGCGTCGCGAAGAAATCGGCCTTTTCTTTCGTCGAGAGCATCCCCGTGAGGTGCAGCCACGGGGGTATGCCGCCCGGCATCACGGCGAGGAATCGCTCGAAATCGGGAGAACTCGCGCCTGCCATCACGAGGTGGACCGGGTCGCCGGCGGGCCTACGTTCATTGACGCGGATGACCGCCCGGACGAGGTCGTTCGAGCCTTTATTGGGGTCGAGCGTCGCGAGGTGGCCGACGACGCCGCGGCCTTCGGGAATTCCCACCTTCGCGCGGAAGGAAAGCGGGTCGCCGCCGGTGACCTCGCTGTGGTCGAGGGCCATGCTCAGCGTGAGGATCTTCGAACGGGGGATGCCCCACTCGGCGACGGCGTCGGCTTCGAGTCTGGTCACGACCACCACCATGTCGGCCTCGCCCAGGAGGCGGATCTGGTGGGGCCGGGTGTAGTGCTT
>JAYUFP010000049.1:0-8258 GCA_043738665.1 Isosphaeraceae bacterium | reverse complement strand
CACCAAGGGCAACTACGCGGTGAGTTGGGGCAACACCAACTGGGCGCAGGGTTTCAGAACGGCCCTGGCCCCGCAGTATCTGCAATCCGCCTTCGGACACGACGGCAACATCGGGATTTCCCGGATCCTCGACGGCACCAGTAACACGGTCATCATGAGCGAGGTGATGCAGGGCAGCCTTCTGGACATCCGCGGAGTCATGTGGTCGAGCATACCCGGCGGCGGCTCGTTCATGAGCCGGTTCACCCCTAACGGAGTGAAGGACTACCTGAACCTCACCTCCGGAGGCGATTACCTGAACAACGCTCCAGGGCTCTTCTGCTTCCCCGAACCGGTGCTCGGCCTTCCGTGTTTCCCCGGCGCCGGAGATAACGATGCCTTCGCGGGGGCCCGAAGTCGTCATGCCGGCGGCGTCAACGCCGCGATGGGTGACGGTTCCGTCCGCTTCATTAAGAGCACGATTAATCCCGTGACCTGGCGCGCCGTCAACACGATCTCCGCCGGTGAAGTCGTCAGCGCCGACTCGTTGTGAGCCGTTTCCCGTCGCCCTCTGAAGGGACTCGTAGCGCGGCGGAGCCGCGACCGCCTCCCCGGAATACCGGGGCGAGGGCGATCGTCTTAGGATTCGTCCAAGTGTATTCCGCGACCGAAGGCGATCTTCGCATGGCTTCCGCGGGTATCACGGCTTGCAAACGGCCGGAACGGGATCGCGCACGACAAAAACTCGCCGATCGAGGCCGACCCTTCCGCATCGTCATCGCCAACTTTTCAACAGCCCGGGCTCGCCCTCCCGTGCCGGTCGCTTCGTTTGACGCCGCGTGGGGTATCAGGTCAAAACCGTCCGAGCGACTCGGGAACGGATTTTCTGCGTCTCGACCCACCCGGGGCTTTGCCTCGGGCTGTCCTGTCCCACCCCTTGGATCGCTGAGTTAATCACTTGAGGGAGATGTGCTTTGGGTGTCACTGGTCGTACCCGACCAGTGCGCGTTCGGGGCAAGCCTGCCAATGGTCGAGTACGACCGGTGGCACCCAAACTGAGTACGACCAAAACCTGCGTCTGAAACCGGAAAGTTATTGACTCAGCGATCCTTGGGGTGAAGCCCCTGACTTCGTTCCCGGCCGCTTTTCATCCCGCACGAATCGGGAAGTTAATCATGTCCCGTTCATCAGTGCCAGGATGTGCCTTCGCCGCCGGCCACCCAGCCCATCACGGACGCGGCGATCCGATCGAGCGGGGTGACGAACTTGGCTGCGCCCCTGCGGATCGCCTCTCGCGGCATTCCGAAGACGACGCAGGTCGCCTCGTTCTGCGCGATCGTCAATGACCCGGCTTCCCGCATTTCGAGCAAGCCCCCTGCGCCGTCGTCTCCCATCCCGGTCATGATCACGCCGGCCGCGTGCGGGCCGGCGGCCTGTGCGGTCGAGCGGAACAAGACCTCGACGCTCGGCCGGTGACGGCAGACCGGCGGGCCTTCCACCAGTTCGACCCGGTATCCCGAGCCGGTCCGGCGGACCAACCCGTGGACGTCTCCCGGGATCACGAGCGCCCTGCCGGGGACGATCGGGTCGTGATGCTTCGCCTCGGCGACCCGGACGTTGATCGCGGGGTTGGCGTCGAGTCGCGTCGCGAACGCCCCCGTGAAATTCGGAGGCATGTGCTGGACGATGACGATGCCGGGCGCGTCGGCGGGGAACCCCTCAAGGAGCTTTTGAACCGCCTGAACGCCGCCGGTGCTCACCCCCACCGCGATGATTCGGTCGGTTACCCCCGCCCGCGCGGAGTACGCCGATTTGGGCACGATCGAATCGGCGGAGTGCTTCGGGTCTGTGGCGGACGGCTTGTCTTCGCGGATCGGGAGCCGACCGGCGCGCGCGGCGTTGCGGACGGATTCGAGAAGGTTCTGGCCCCACGCCTCCATCTTGAGCGGGTCGCGCCAGTCGGGCTTGGCGATCACTTCGATCGCGCCCATTTCCAGCGCGGTCACGGCACGTTCGGCCTGGTCGGTACAGAGCACGACCGGCAGCGGGTGCTGACGCATCAGCTTCCGGAGGAACGTCAGGCCGTCCATCCGCGGCATCTCGACGTCGAGAAGGATCACGCCCGGGACGCTCTTCTTCAGCAACTCGACAGCCTCATACGGGTCGGCGGCGAGGATGACCCGGAACCTCGGGTCCGACTCGATGATCGACTTGAGACTCTGCCGGACGACTGCGCTGTCGTCCACCACCATGACGTCGATCGGCGCGAAGGAGGGTGTGGCGCTCATGACCGCTCACGCCTCCTTCCAGAAGATCGACGGCGAGTGTTTCCGCAGGATCGACGGCACCGACTGGATGATCTCACCGTTGCCCATGACGAGCCAGCCGCCGGGCCGGAGGTGGTGGGCGAGACGGTTCAGAAGTTCGAGACGCTCGTCGTCGGCGAAATAGATCGAGACGTTTCGGCAGAAGATCATATGAAAGTCGCCGGGAACCGCCCAGCTCTTGTTCCGCAAGTCGAGGTGCCGAAACTTGACCATGTCGCGGACCTCCGGCACGACGCGGTAAGACCCCGCGCGGGGGCCGGACCCTCGCAGGAAGAATCTCCGGAGCCGCGCCGGGGTGACGCCGCGGACGTCGTTATCGCGATAGATCGCCCGGGCGGCGTCGTCGAGCACGCCCCGCGAGAGGTCGCTCGCCCAGATCTCGACCCGGCCGGGAGGAAGTCCGGCGATCGATTCGGTGAGGACCATTGCCATGCTGAACGGTTCCTGGCCGGTCGAGCAGCCCGCCGACCAGATCTTGACCGGGGAGCCCGGGGCTTCCTTGAGCCAGGCAAGGACGCGCTCGGCCATGAAGGTGAAGTGCGCGGCCTCTCGAAAAAACGCGGTGTGATTGACCGTCGAGAGGTCGATCAAAAGCTGCATGCCGGGGCCGTTGGGGTCGGTCTTCAGCACGCGTTCGTTGAAGTGGGTAAAGCTCGTGAAGCCTCCGGCCTGGACCCTGGATCGCAACCGCGCCTGAAGCAGTCCCATGCGGTGCGGTTCCAGGGTGATCCCGATCTGGTTTCGAAGGAACGCCACAATCGGCGCGAAGTCCTTCTCCGACCAGGCGTCGGGGTCCGGTGACGGCAGGGGGCCGAGGCTTTCCGTTGAGGACACGTCAGAATCCCCCACCATGACCCGGGGCGGCGCTGATCCCCAGCGACCCGGCGTTCAAGGAACCAAGCGCCGTGAACACTCGGTCGACGTCGAGTACCAGCAGAAACCCTTCCTGGTGTCGAATCAAGCCTCGAACGAAAGGCGTCGCTTTTCCCAGACCGAGTTGGGGCGCGGGCTGGACGTCCTCGGGGGAGAATTCCAGGACGTCCGAAACGCGGTCGACCAGCAGTCCGGTGACGTGCATGTCGGCCCCGGCGCTGGACTCGACCATCAGCACGCTCGGGGCTTTACTCGGGTTGGGGTCGATGGGTAATTCGAACGGAACCCGCAAGTCGTAGACCGGGACGACGTGGCCCCGCAGATTTAAGACCCCACGGAGCGATTTCGGGCCACCCGGAACGTGAGTCAACGTCTTGACGTCGAGGACTTCCTGAACGCGCATGACCTCCAGCGCATAACCTTCGCCGCCCAGTCGAAAGATCACGTACGACTGGGTCCGATCGGTCTCGGAGATCGGTTCCGTCGCGGCGTCCACCATGAGCGTCCTCATCAATACGGACTAGGCCCTCGCATCAGCGAAGGCGAATCGCGGAAGACCGAATCTGGCTAACTCATCGACCTTAATCCTTAGCGAATGATGCTCTGAGAGGAGAGTTTACCTGAGTCTTCAACATTTCGTTAGAACCTCTCGAAGTTGTCATCGTCGTCAAGATTGACGATCACGCCGCCGCCGTGGCCGGTCGGATGCCCATGGCTTCCCGAGCCGCCCCCGATCGGGCCGCCGAGCTGGGCCGCCGAGCCCCCCCCTTGCATCGGGTTATGGGGTGGCAGACGCGCGGGGTTGGGGCCGTGCGTGTCGGGACCGTGCCCAAGACCTCCTCCACCGGGACGGGGCGGAGGCGGGAGCCGTCGCGACGTGGTCGTGGGCGGAGGCGGGGACATCGGCCGTGGCGTGGGGTGGCCGTTACCCGCGGTGTAATCGATCTGGAAGAAGTCGACATAATGTTGCAAGGTGGTCGACTGCGTCGAGAGGTCATACGAGGTTGAAGCCAACTCGTGACCCGCCGCCGCGTTCTGTTGAACGACTTCATTGAGTTGACGGACCCCGAGGTTGATCTCCTGGATCGCGGCCATCTGCTCTTGAGACGCCGCGGCGATCTCCGAGACGAGGTTCGACGTGTCGCGAATCATCGGCACGGTTCGGTCCAGAAGCTGACCGGCGTTTTCCGCCACCGCGACGCTCCGTCCGGCGAGTTCGCCGATCTGCTGGGCGGCGGCTTGGCTTCGTTCGGCGAGTTTACGGACCTCGCCCGCGACCACCGCGAACCCCTTGCCTTGCGAACCGGCCCGCGCGGCCTCGATCGCCGCGTTGAGGGCGAGCAGGTTCGTCTGGTAGGCGATGTCCTCAACCACCGTGATCTTCTGCGCGATCTCGCGCATCGCATTCACGGTCTGCTGCACGGCCTCGCCGCCGCGCTCGGCGTGGGTGCTGGCCTGGGTCGCCGTGCGGGCGGTATCCTTGGCGTGTTGCGCGTTTCGCGCGACCGACTGGTCGACCGACTGAAGTCTCGACGCGATCTGCTGTAACGTCCCGGCCTGTTCGGTGGCCCCCTGGGAAAGCTGCTGGGCGCTCGAGTTCAGTTCGCCGCTGGCGGTCGAGACCGACGCCGTCGCTCCGCGGATCTGGCTGATCACTTCGGAAAGCTTATCGACGAATGCGTTGATTTGCCTGCCGAGCTTGCCGAGTTCGTCGCGACGGTTGATCACCGTCCGTGCGTGCAGATTCCCGGAGTGGAGGTCGCCGGTCACTTTCATCAGTTCCAGAACGGGCTTCACGAAGTGTCGGCCGAGGAGCCAGCCGAACAACGAGGTAAGCACGGCGCAGAGCACCAGAATCATCAACGTCATGGAGTTATAGTTGTGAATCGACTGATAAGCTTCCGCGAGGGTGACGTTCACCAGGACGGTATAGTGACGTACCTTCTCCGTCCCTAGGTTCAACGGGTAATATCCGAGCAATTCGGCGGGTTGATCCTTCTCGGCGGGAACAGGAATGACCCCTGCGGAGTTACCCCCGGCGATCGCTCCCTCGGTGTGCTTGTTGGCGCGGAGGGCGTTCAGATAACGGTCGGGAGAAAACCTCGGGTTTACGACTTGCTCGAGGTCACCGTCGGCCTGTCGTTTGAGGACGAGAGTTCCGTCAGAGTCGATCACCTGAATGCCGGCGTATTCCAGACCGAAATTGCTCGTGACGACGCGGAAATCCGAGGCAAGGTCGCCGCGCTTCAAGCTCCTCGGATCCCACGGCCCGAAAGTCGGTGGCTTTTTCTCTTCGGCCTTGTCCTTCTGGACTTCCGGAGGAGCCGCCGAGGCGGTTGCGAATTGCTGCCGTCTGAGGAGCAACTCGATGTCATTGCTGACCGCGGCGGCTGTCTGACGGATCAAGACGTTTTGCTTCGCCTTGAATTCCTCGGTCGACTGGTAAGTGTAATAGGCCACGATGCCGGCCGGGAGCATGCCGAACAGCACAAGTGCCGCGGTGATCTGGTGTTGGAGCTTGATCGTCATCAGAAACCCTCCGCCTTCCCGCCGGATGGGGGCGTGGTATAAGTGTCGGCGGCACGCGACTCGGTGACCAGAGCCGCCAGGTCAAGGATCAGCGAAACGGTGCCGTCCCCGAGAATCGTAGCGCCCGAGAAGCGATTGAACCCGACCAGACCTTCGCCAAGCGCCTGGATGACGGCCTGAACGCGACCCAGAAGCTTATCAACCGTCACCCCGACCCGCTGACCGGCATGGCGTGTGAGCAGTAATTCTTGCCGCGCCGGCGGCTCGCCTTCGGATTTGAAGACTTTTCGAAGGGGGACCATCGGAATCAGCTCACCGCGAACCGCGACGCAAGGCCGCCCCTTGGAAAGCGCGGGCTGGGAGCCGTTGAGCGCCACGCACTCCTCGACCTGTGCCAGCGGAACCACGTAACGGAACCCGGCCGTCTCCACGAGCAACCCGTCGATCAAGGCGAGGGTCAGAGGCAGACGGAAGATGAACGCGGTCCCCTTGCCGGGAACGCTGTCGACGGCGAGACTGCCGCGGAGGGCGCGGACCGCGTCGCGGACCACGTCGAGACCGACCCCCCGGCCCGACAGCTCGCTGACATTGTCGCGGGTCGAAAACCCGGGCTCGAAGATCAGGCTATCGACGCGAGGATCGTCGGGCGAGGTGCCGATCGGCACGAGCCCGAGCTTGATCCCCTTGGTCACGATCCGGTCGCGGTTGAGACCGCGACCGTCGTCCTCGACGCGGATCGCCACCCGGTCCCCCTCGTGACCGGCCGAGAGACTGATCTTTCCCTTACGAGGCTTTCCGCGAAGCACCCGCTCGTCGGGCGATTCGAGCGCATGGTCCACGGCGTTGCGGATCAGGTGGATCATCGGGTCTTGCAGCTTCTCGACGATCGTCCGGTCGAGCCGAGTGTCCTGCCCGACGATCCGCAGCTCGATCTCCTTGCCGAAGCGGTCGGCCAGGTCACGAACGACCCTCGGGAACCTCGAAAAGAGTTCATCGACCGGGACCATCCGGAGGTCGAGTGTCGTGTCGCGGACCTGTCGACTGACCCGTTCCAGGGCCTCCAAGGTGTGAATCCAGGGGGCCGCGCCGGGAACCTCGCGAAGATCCTGAAGGTTATCCGAAAGAACCGCCAGCTCGCCCGCCAGACCGACGAGGTCGTCGAGCTGGTTGGCGTCCACCCGGATCCGAGGTGCCATCCGCGACGCGGCCGCTTGCGGAAACGAGACCGGGGCCATCGGTGCGGAGACGGGCATCATCAACTGGGGTGCGGAAAACGGCGGGATCGTTGGGGCGGTCGCCACCGGGGACGCCGGCTGGGGAGCCGTCTTGGGCTCGACTTTCGGCTCGTGACCGGTCGCCTTGGGACCCGGTGCCTTGGCGGACGCGGCGGTGCCGTGCGAGAACGTGTGTACACCGCCATGGTGGTGGTGGAGACCGGTGCGTCTCTCGACGGTGACAGCGCTGTCATCCGCCATGAAGAGAAAGACGTCGTCAAGCCGTTCGCGAGGGACGTCGGTCTCGACGTCGATCTCCCAGACGAGGTAGCAACGTTCGGGGTCGAGCTCGTCGAGAGTCGGCACGAGGTTGGGGTCTGTGGAGACGCGGGTCTTTCCTAACTCGCGTATCTCGTCGAGGATTCCGAGAGGATTGACTCCCCGCCGTAAGACGTCCGGACCCGGCTTGAGTGTGATGTGATAATACGGCGGACCTTCCGCGACGGGAGCGGCACCCTCCGAGTTTGCGGCGGCGGAATCCTGTTTCTTCGGCTTGCGGACGCGGGGCTTGGCCGCGGCGCGCGGTTTCGTTTTGGCCGCGGGCGGCTCGTCGGCGGGCGGTGCCGGAGCCACCGGCGGAGGAGGAGGGGGCGGCTTGGGGCCTCCTCGACTGCCACCGTCTCTCAGGAGATCGTCCAGACGTGCGTTAAGCTCGGCGGGGGCGGGAATGGGAGCATTGGCGGCTTCGGCTTCGACCATCGCCGCGAGGTGGTCGCAGGCTTCGAGCAGGGTGGTCGTCATGTCCGAATCAACGGCCAGAATCCCCGAGCGGACGCGGTCGAGGATCGCCTCGATCCGATGAGTGAACTCGGCGATGGCGGGGAGGCCGACCATCGCGGCGGCCCCCTTCAGACTGTGCGCCGCTCGGAAGGTTTTATCGAGGTGCGCACGATCGCCCTGGCGGCGTTCAAGTTCCAACAAGCCTTCTTCAAGCTTGATCAGAAGTTCACGCGCCTCCTCGTAAAACATCATCCGGAAGCGATCGTCACCCGCCAACGTTTAATCCTCTGGGTAGGGCCTCAAGGGTCTCAAGCCTCCACACCCTTCGGGGCGCGGGAAACGAACGTCGGCGGCTCGTGGACGCTCGCGAAATACATTTTCGGGAGGTCAAGGCTGCTGTCGAGCCAGGCCGGAACGCGGCTCGGCGGGAGCCTCGCCCTCCCCATGATTTCGATTCGTTAGCGTCCCCGAATTGACACCGTCGATCTTAGACAATGATTGCACGCAATACCACCGAGTGCCAGTTGTCGCGGAAATCTCAGCGTGGCAAGAGCCT
>JAYUFP010000048.1:0-2691 GCA_043738665.1 Isosphaeraceae bacterium | reverse complement strand
TCAGGGCCTTGGAGTTAAGGCACGCCCAGCGATAGGCCTCCAATTCGAATCGGCCGGCGGCCGGCGAAGGTGGAGCGGCGACCCCGGCGAAACTATGGAGGGGTAAACTGAGCAGTTCGTTGAATTCCGAGCGGGAAATCGGTTTCATCAACCGGGCTCGAACGCCGCGCGCTCGTGAGTGAATGACCCCGCATGGGTGTCGGATGATGAACACCACATGGGTCAGCGGCAACGCCTCGATGATCGCGGACGTTCTCCCGACCGACCCTACCGACTTCCAGACGAGACGCCGGTGAGCGAACTGGGGTCCGAGGCAGAAGTCGGGCAATCGGAAGTTAACGAGTCGACGACCGGCCAGACGAGCCGCCCAGGTTTCCACCGTTCGCCGGCGAAATCCGAACCAGGATTCACTCCGTTTGCGGAAAACGGGTAGGCTTGCCGCTTGATCGACCCGTTGAAGTTCGGGAAGCCCATCGGCGAATTTGCGGATCGTGCTCTGCGTGAGCCACGTCTGCGCTTCCATCACGATTCGGGGGAGGCCGGGGAGCGCCTCATCCCGGTCGGGCTCGTGACGGTAGGTCGTATCGGGATGGGAGTCGAAGATCTTGCCCAGCCAGGTCGTGCCGGAGCGGGCAAGGCCCAAAACGAGGATCGGTGACGTGATCTCGGATTGCTCCGAGGACGGTGGCATCTTATTGATATCTCTTGTTCGATCCGATGCCGTACGCTCAATCCCTGTCATTTTCACCGTTCCACCACTGAATCAACGGCCGAACGGATTTGTACGAAAGGTGTTGGGCAAGGATCGGCAGCGGCATTTTCAACCAGTGCCCGCGGAGCAGCAGCAGAAGATTGGCCAGTTCGATGTCCCAGCGATGGGTATCGACGCCGGGCGGAAGGAGCGCGCGTTCGGTGATCTGATCCATGGCCTTCGCAACCGATACCGAGGGTCCGAAGGCATCGACGGCGGCCGTCACCGCGGTTGGGAACGGGGTTCCGACGAGTCGCGAAGTGTAACGGACGGCATAGTGGAGCGGCCTCGTCAGATGCAAGAGTTCGGCGCGCGGAACCAGTCGATCCCAGAACCCTGCCTCCTCGGACCCGAAGTGCCGAAACAGGAGGTCAAGGTCGGTGAGATCGCGGACGCCCGCGTCCATCTGGCCGTCCTGAAACAAATGGGCCGCGGAGTGAAGGATCAGATCCTCGGGAGAAAGGATCAAGAATCGGGTTCCGGCGATCGGCCTCGCGGCCTCGAACAAGAGTGCCGGGTCGGGTTTGAGTTTGCCGAGCGGAGGGAGGATCGTGTGGTGAACGTCGAGCTCGGTTTTCCGGTCGCGGTGACGCATCGGGGGCAGCTCGTGCGTCCAGTTTCGATAGTAAAGGTCGTCGTAGGAACCCGGTTCGAGCGACTCCCATCCGTGTCCGATCAAGGCCGTTTCGACTTCGGGAAGGCGGTCGCGCGCGACCAGGATATCCAGGTCCGACATCGTCCGGCCGCGTCCCGCGGGGAGCCCCGCCATCACATAGGCCCCGCCTTTGAGCAGCACCACGGGGACGTCGGTATCGCTCAAGGCGCGTGCGAGGCGATTCGTTTCCCAGCGGATCCCTCGTTCCCTCGCCTCGGCTTCTAAAATCCCCGATTCGAGCCGCACGCGTGCTTTGAACGGGATCCGCTCGAATTGACCGGCGTCGCGAAGCCGCAACCCAAGACGGCCAAGCAGCCGCCACCGCCAGGCCAGGCGGAGCACTTCGTTCCAGTGTGATGCCTCGAACGCCTCAACGGTTTCCGGGCGAAGGTAAGCATTCAGGAGGGATTCAGCGGACGGGCTCTGGCTCAGTCGCATTGACGGATGAGACCTCACAGGCCGCGGAAGAAGTGATTGTCAAGGCATTCATCGCGGCGACCGCACCCTCAAGGTCGCTGTAGACGAACTTATAGCAGTCGCAGGCTTCGATCAGGTTGGCGAGAACTTCAAACCCGCGGCGACCGAGGAGTCCGTAATTGAACGCTTGATCCCCGGCAGTCACGAGGGCGCGAGCCTTGCTGCATGGGTGCATTTCGGGGGAAGCCCCAGGTGTGTACATCGGGAAGATCATCCAGCCGGGCTTCGCTCTTTCAAGGGCTCTGGCCACGCTCTCGGCCGGCGGAACCATGTGCGACACGATTCCCTTGACAGTCCCCGGCCACGACGGACCCAAGCGGGCCTTCGGGGCGAATCGGCGGATCAGGTCGACCGACTCGTTCTTCAGACTGATCGGACGTGGAGCGGGGTGGATGAGGCCGTCCGCCGGGTCGATCAGCGCGGCTTCATCCGAGAGGAGCCGCCACCCTCGTGAAACGAGTGCGGCGGTCAGCGTGCTTTTGCCCTTTCCCGCGACCCCCGGGAAGATCGCGACGCGACCGCCCCGCTCGACCACTCCCGCGTGGAGCACGAAAAACTGATGAAAACCCTGGAGCACGCCCACGTTCAATGCCCATTCCACGAACGGCACGGCGAGCCGTCGGACGATTCGCGGGTACTGTAACCGGCCGTCCAGAATCAAGTTGCATCGCGTGAACCAAACCCCGCAGTCGCTCAGGACGTAATCGACGTCCGTGATTTCGTCGGAACCCGCCACGGGGAAATCCGCGTATAGGTCCGCGAGACCGCGGCTCGCGGAATCAATCCGCGACCGACCGCGGATCAGAAA
>JAYUFP010000047.1:0-2692 GCA_043738665.1 Isosphaeraceae bacterium | reverse complement strand
CCCGCGAGGGCGCTTGAAAACGACTTCTGAGCGTCGATATCAGGGGTATTTGATGGATTTTCGGGCCTTCTCAAGGGGGTCGAGGTGGACGGTGCGCCTGGACCGTTTGAAAGCGGGGCGAGCTCCGGCACTCCAAGGAATCGACGGTCGGGAGACCTTCGCCCGGCGCGGTCGTTCCGCTTCAGCCGCGTTCATCCGTGGAATCCGTTGGCGGACCCAACGACCTCGACCGCCAGCGCGACGGCCTCGCCGCCGCCGATGCACAGGCAGGCGATCCCGCGACGGCCCCCCGTCCGCTTCAAACCGTTGAGCAGGGTCACCAGGACCCGCGCTCCGCTGCAACCGATCGGGTGGCCGAGCGCCACCGCGCCGCCGTAAATGTTCACCTTCTCGGCGGGGATCGACAGCTCGCGCTCGGCCGCCATCGTCACCGCCGCGAACGCCTCGTTGATCTCGAACAGGTCCGTCGTCGCGACCGTCCAGCCGATCTTTTCGAGCAACCTCTTCAACGCCCCCACCGGCGCGGTGGTGAACCACTCGGGCTCTTGGCTGAACGTCGCCGAGCCCACGACCTTCGCCAGCGGCTTGAGTGAAAGCCGTTCGCAAGCGGCCGTCGAGGCGACGAGCAAGGCCGCGGCGCCGTCGTTGATGCTCGACGCGTTCCCCGCCGTGATCGTTCCTTCGGGGCCGAACGCCGGCTTGAGGGCGCGGAGCTTCGTTTCGTCGAATTTGGAGGGGCCTTCGTCGGCTGAGACAGTCGTCGTCTTGCCGCGGACGGTGACTTCCACCGGCACGACCTCGTCGGCGAAGACCCCGTCTTCGATGGCCTTGCGGGCGCGGGTGTGACTTCGAACCGCGAAGTCATCCTGGGCCTGCCTGGTGAACCCGAACTCGGCGGCGCAACGGTCGCCGTAAGTTCCCATATGTTGATTTCCATAGACGTCCCAGAGGCCGTCGTTGACCATGGCGTCGATGACTTCGCCGTTGCCCATGCGGTAGCCTTCGCGGGCTTTCAGCAGCAGGTAAGGCGCGCGGCTCATGTTCTCCATGCCGCCTGCCACCACCACCGACGCCTCTCCCAGACGGATCGCCTGATCGGCGAACATGACCGCCTTGAGGCCCGAACCGCAAACCTTGTTCACCGTGACCGCGCCGACGGAAGGGGGAAGCCCCGCGTGGATCGCCGCCTGCCGCGCCGGGTTCTGGCCGAGCCCCGCGCCGACCACGTTCCCCATGATGACCTCGTCGACCCTGTCGCCCGCGACCCCGGCTTTTGCCAGAAGGGCCTTGATGCAGGCCGCCCCCAGTTGCGTCGCGGGGACAGCCGCCAGGGTGCCGCTCATGGCGCCGATCGGCGTCCGGACTCCGGCCACGATCACCGACGGATTGCTCGCCATCGCCCGTTGACCTCCCAAGAGTGAGTCAGGAAAAGAATGCACGCGTTCCGATTCGTGGATCCCACCGCGCCGCGCGGAATGGCTGGTGGGCGGTGCCCACCCTACGAAACCTTTCACGCACCTTGCCCCGGCTTGATCAGGTTCAGGAACGACGTCCCGTAATGTTCGACCTCGAAAAACGCGGCGCTCTCGGGGGCGGGCTTGTAGACGCGGAACGTCTTCATGACCCCGAGGGTCGCCGCACTTTCGAGCGGACCGACGAACTCCGTCGAACGGTCGAGGAAGTCCGGGCGGTCGGCCAATGTCTTCAGCTGTTTCGCGTTCAGGAAGAAGCAGCCCGCGTGCGGATTCCTCGGCCTTTGGAACAGGATGTCGTGCCCCATCACCCGGCTCTTCAGTTCGGGCATGACGCTCAGGTCCTGGAACCGGGCGGTCGCTTCGGGGGCGATGTCGGCGTCGATGTAGGCCTTGTCGACCACGGCGCCTATGGTCGCCTCGAAGCGGTTCGGCTGGAGCAGGGGGAGGTCGCCGAGGTGCCCGTTGAACCAGGCGAGCTTCGCGAAATGCCAGGGGTCGCGGAGGATGATGTCGTGTTCGAGATAGGCGTAGTCGTCGTAGTCGCCCAGCCGGTCTCGCAAGACGGCGTGACACTCGTGGCCCAGGAGCGAGGGCTCGCATTCGACGGGTTTATGGGTGTAAACATTTAACGGAATGGGAAGGCGTCCCAGGAGGTGAAAATCCCCGGTGGTGCAGACGACCGCGTCGAGCTTCGTCGCGAAGGTCGACGCGTTGGCGGTGACGGTCGTCCGCCTGGGGAGGTCGATCCGGCACTGGCGGGGGCCGAAAAGTTGATGGAGCGACGCGAGGCAGGCCGTGAGCGCCTTGACGCGGGTTTCCGGGTCTCGTCCGGTCGAGCCGTGGCGGCGGCCGTCGTCCGCGGCTCGGCCCGACGGTCGATAGAAATGAGGGATCGCCGCGAGCAGTCGCATGGGTCTGGACACCTACGGCAGAGATTCGACACCGGGCCGCCCGACATCGACGCGGGTGCTATCTTACGCCGCATCGCGAGTGGATTCGAGGGATTCGCGGAGCCGGGGTTTAGGATTGTTCAGTCGGGCGATGACTGATGGCCGATGACCGAGGGACCGATCCAACGCGACCCGCATATCCGCACTCGTTCCCGCGGTCCTCCGCGGGGTAGCCGTTCACACCCTGGAAAGGCTGAAAACTAAGGTTTTCTGAGCATCCGTGGGGCCAAAGCGACCATTTCGAGCCTGCTGCCCCCTTCAAAGTGC
>JAYUFP010000046.1:0-2695 GCA_043738665.1 Isosphaeraceae bacterium | reverse complement strand
TTCAATCCCGCTGTCAGGATAGCGTCGAGTACGGTCTCGTTCCCTGTGACTGGGAATTTTCCTTGTGTCGTCACGGTCCCTATTACGTAGTACGTTTTGCTTTGCGATCCGTTCACAATCCGTACTGAAACCTGTCGGTTTTCTTTCGAACCTAATCGCGTGGCCAGATGGATCGCGATTTTCCGCTCGATTTGTGAGAGCGTTAAACCTGCGACATACACGTCGCCTAGGAAGCCGAGGTCGATGTTGCCGTCGGCCTGCACGGTCACGTTGTTCGTACTGATGTCGCTCGCCGGTTTGACGCCTATTTCGAGCTCATCCGGAGGCTCGACGACGTAAGGGGGCAGCGAAACTTTTTGGAGTTCGCGAGGCTGATGGGGATCGAACACGCCGAATTGAGGGATTTTCCGCGAGGCATGAGTGTTTTTCATCCCTGCGCAACCAGAAATGGCCGCGAGCGCGATCGGTAGGAGACCGACCACGACGGGCGTCCACGCACCCCATCGGGCCGAATGCGTCCTTGCGGTCATCGGCCAAAACCCTCTTCAAGTTCCGTGTGACACAGGTCCGGCTCATCCTGACCGTTCGATCCCGGGCTCCGCTCGGGGTCGACACCTACAACTGGAATCGGACCACGAGCCCTCTCGGCTTGATGGAAAAGTCGGGATTGACCCGCCGGAACAGAGCGGATAGCCTCGCGGCGCATCGCACCCCACCATGATACGAAGCAGCTTCTCCCCACGGCCCGCCACGGTTGGCGGAACCGTTCCGATGGATAGGAATTGGGGTGTCGGCGATCCAGGACTCTCCGGCCATGTCGGCAACCGCGTCTCGGGTCTTGTTCCTCGGCCTTGACGGCGGCACCATGTCCGCCCTCAGACCCTGGTTCGACCGAGGTCTGACCCCGAACCTCGCCGCTCTCTGGCAGCGCTCGGCGTTCGGGACTCTCCGATCCTCCGATCCGATGGTCACACCCGTGGCCTGGACCTCGTTTTCCACCGGCTGCGAACCGGCGGAACATGGTATCCACGAATTTTCCTACCTAGAGTCTCACGACCGCACAATCCGCCCCAATCACTCAGGGCGTGTGCGAGTCCCCACGCTCTGGCAGGTTTTGGACGCCGAACATCGGGAAGTCATCAGCCTGAATTTGCCGATGACTTACCCTCCGCCTCGAATCCGAGGGGTCGTCGTTTCCGGGTCCGACTCGCCCGGCCTCCCCTGGCCTTTCGCCCAGTGTCCCGAGTTCGGTCGAGAGATCGTCGCCGAAGTGCCCGACTACACCCACAAGATCGTCTGGAAAGGGCGGCCGAAAACCACCGACGAACTCCGCGAACGCGCTTCGCGGAATCGGGCGGTTTTCCTTGCCCAGGCTGAGGCCGCTGAGAGGGCGGACGCTCATTCCGGCTGGACCGCCTTGATGGTCCACTATCAGAATCTCGACAGCCTCCAGCATCGCCTCTGGCCGGAGATCGACCCGGAATCCTCGGGCTCGGCGTGTCGCCCCGAATGGGTGGCGGAGGTCGATTCCTGCATTCGCGCCCTCGATCAATCGATCGGCCGGCTCCTCGACCTAGCCTCAAGACGCGACGCCGCCGTGATCGCCCTGTCCGACCATGGATTCGGTCCGTGCAAGGCCCTTGTGAACGTCAACGGAATGCTTCGCGGCGCAGGCCTTCAGCGCGGGCTCCTGTACGGAACCCGCTTCCACTACCGCACTCAACGGCTGGGTGAACGGCTTCATCGCTGGCTAACTCGACGCGCTCCCGGAGGCCCGAAGCGTCGCCTCCCGCGCTCCGTGGAAGCGACACTCGGACTCGACTGGAAACGCACGGTGGCTTTCGCCCCGTTCGGCCAGCTCAGCGGCTGCATTTTCCTGAATCCGCGGACAACGACTCCGGGAGCCTCGTCCGACCGCGCGATTGAGGAGATCATCGAGGTCTGCCGAGAAGCGCGCGACCCCGAGACGGGAGCCCCGCTTTATCGCGACGTCTTCTCAACCGCCGATCGCTATGATATCGACCCGGCGGATCAAGGGGTCGCCGACGTCCTGGCCCTCTCCGCGGACGGTTATCAGGCCCAGTCGAAGTGGGGAGTCTCACTCCACAACGCATTGCTGCGTCCCGACGCGAACCTCCCGGGAACGCACTGGCGGAACGGAATCCTGGCGATCGACGCCCCGGGGGTGATTGCCGGCGAAAGGCTTGAGGCCGATCTCCGGGACGTCGCACCGACCACACTCGCCATGCTCGGCCTGGCCGTTCCCGACTTCATGACCGGAAGAGTGATTCACGAGGCGTTCGAGACCCCGCTCGATGTCCGCAAAGGGGAACGCCCCTTCATTGAGGATGACCCCGACCTCCCCTTACTTCTTGCCGCCGGCTTTGGTGCCGAGTCGACTTGACCGCATTTGTCCGCCCAACGAGGCCCGTTGCTCATGGATGACATTCGCCGCACGATTCACGCGTATATACTCAACGAATTCCTCCCCGGCGAGGACCCCGATGAGCTCACCGTTGACACCCCGCTCATCACCGGCGGCGTGCTCGACTCCATAAGCACACTCAAACTTGTCTCGTTTCTTGAAGACGAGTTCGAGGTGATTGTCGAGGCCCATGAGGCGGGGGTTCAGAATCTGGACTCGATCGACCGGATTGGTCAACTCATCGCCGAAAAGTTACAGACGGCATGAACT
>JAYUFP010000045.1:0-8280 GCA_043738665.1 Isosphaeraceae bacterium | reverse complement strand
CGGGCTTTTTTTGCGAATCCGGCTGCGATGAGAATCAACCCGTCGGCTGCCCGTGCGCCACTTGTCCGGAAGAAGACTCGGCCGGAAGGCGATGGCCGGAGGCCTGCGTCATGGTCAGGAGCTCGGCCAGGTAACCTCCGACGTCCGTCGGTTCGCCGTCGCGGAATTTGCGGTTTTCTTCCACGAACTTGTGGAACCACTCCCGCATGTCGAGTGGGCCGACCCCGCGCCCGAAGATTACGCCTTCGTTGCCGGCGGCATAATGCGTGGTGACGACCCCCGCATGCTTGCCGACATGTTCAACGTTGTACCAGCCGCTGACGACGTGGTGAGTCTTCATGAACCCCTCCCACGAGATCAGCCACACGACGTTGCCGACGAGGTAAGAGCGTGAATCGATCCCGCTCCCCAGCGACAGACGGAACTTCTCGTCGTCGTACCCTGGGCCGAGCCGGTCGGGGTTGTGCTGGATGTCGAAATTGTGGCGCAACACGGCATAGTGCGTCATAAAACACGACCTTCCCTATCGACTCGCTTTTCAGGAATCTCGCGGCGGCACGAACCCAAAGGACAGGCGGAAGGTGCATGAGGTGTCCGCCATTGATCCGCAGTATACGACGCGCCAACGCTCCCCGCCAGAACCTGCCGCCGGACGACCCGCCGCCGCGAGACGTTCGTGACCTCGTCCCGGAAAAATGTTCCGCATGAACGGTTGCGCGAAAGTGTCTGAGCCCATGTCGTCGGCAACATCAAGAAAGACGTCCAGGCCGTCGTCGACCGCATCGCGATGTACTCCGAAGACATCACCGGCGGGGGTCGCACGGAGGGCGAACTCTCACGCCTTGCCTTGACCACAACCCCGTCGTACGATCAACGGTTGTTAAACAACCTGCCGTCCCGTAGTCCAACGGCGAGCCGAGGAAGGCGACGATGATCAGTCCACGCACTGTGCGATGCGGCGGCCCGAGGCGAATCACACGCCGCGAGATGGTGCAGGTCGGCGGCAGCCTTGCGCTGGGTTTGAGTCTGCCGGGCTTGCTCCGCGCAGGCGCGGCGGGGCCGGGGTTGGCGAGTCCGGGAGCTTCGCTCACGCCCACGGCCGATTCGTGCATCCTCATCTTCCTTGACGGCGGTCCCAGTCATCTCGACATGTGGGACATGAAGCCGGGGGCTCCCTCGGAGATCCGGGGCGAGTTCCGTCCGATCGCGACGACCGTGCCGGGGGTCCAAGTCTGTGAGCACTTGCCGTTGTTCGCAAGACAGGTGCATCGGGGGACGATCATCCGCTCGGCGCATCACAGCGTGAACAACTCGCACGGGGCGGCGGTTTACACCGCGTTGACCGGTCACGACCGGGGAGAGCTTGGCGGCCGCGCGCAGCCGACCGACAACCCGGCGATCGGGTCGGTGGTTGGTTTATGTCGTCCTCCGGGTTCGGGGATGATTCCGTTCGTGTCGATGCCTTACATCACGGCGGAGGGGGCAGGGGGGCCTCCCCAACCGGGTTTCTTCGGCGGGTGGCTCGGCCGTTCGTATGACCCCCTCTTCATTCTGAAAGACCCGAGCGCCCCGGATTTCGCCCTCCCGGAGCTTTCCCCAGACATCGCGCCGACGCGTCTCAAACGGCGACAGGCCCTGAACGCGGCGGTCGGCGGCACGTCTCCGACCGACCGGAAGTTCCGTGACCTCGACCGCTTTGAGGCCCAGGCGTTCGACCTGATTTCCTCTCCGGTCGCCAGGGCCGCTTTTCGGATCGACCGGGAAGACCCGCGGACACGTGACCGCTACGGTCGGAACATCTACGGCCAGAGCGTGCTGCTGGCGCGGAGGCTGGTGGAGGCCGGGGTGCGAGTCTCGACGATCTCGTGGGCTCCCGACGCCAACGCGACCTGGGACACGCACGGGAACAACTTCGCGACCCTCAAACGGACCCTGCTCCCGCAACTCGACGCGGCAGTTTCGAGCCTCCTGGACGACCTCGAAGCGCGGGGGTTGCTCGCGAGGACGCTCGTGGTGGTGATGGGGGAGTTCGGAAGAAGTCCGAAGGTGAACGCCGCGGCAGGGCGGGACCACTGGAACTTCGGCTACGGCCTGTTCATGGCGGGGGGCGGGATCAAGGCGGGGCACGTCCACGGCTCAAGCGACAAGATCGGAGCCCGTCCTCAGACCGACCCGGTGATCCCCGCCGAGATCATCGCCACGATTTATCGATGCCTAGGTATCCCCTCCGATCTGGAACTCCACGACCAGTTCCAGCGCCCGTTGACCGTCGTGCCGAACGGTAAACCGATCGAGGGGGTCCTGATCTGATTGAGTGCAGATGGCGGATGGCGGATGACGCATCGCGGATTGGGAGATTTCCATTCTCGGCCGTCCGTCA
The DNA here is from genome assembly GCA_043738665.1 of Isosphaeraceae bacterium. Taxonomy (GTDB): domain Bacteria; phylum Planctomycetota; class Planctomycetia; order Isosphaerales; family Isosphaeraceae; genus JAYUFP01. The sequence goes on along the minus strand of JAYUFP010000045.1, from coordinate 5,900 downwards.
TCCGTCATCCGCAGTCCGTCATCCGCCGTTCACGAACCGAAAAGTTCCCAAGACGGCACCCCCGCCTCCCGGCTAGACTAACGGCCGATGCAAGGCCGTCGGGAATTCCCGCGACGTGCCGAGTCGAGGAGCCCGTCGCGCGATGGAGGAAATCCCCAACCCCTACGTCAACACCTGGCAGACGAATGCTTCGGAGATTTCACGCGTGCCCGGCTCGTCCCGCGAGGACGTGATCCGCTTCGCCCTGAAACATCGGTCGAAGCGGGTCGTGGTGACACCCTTGATCGCCGCCGCCTGCGTCGTGATGTTCATCGTCGTGTCGATTGCCGACAAGAGTGTGATCAGTCCCAGCGCGCCGGTGATGATCGCGTTCGGGGCGAACTTCGTCCCCGCCGTCGTCTTCAGGGGGGAAAGCTGGCGACTCTTCACCAGCATGTTCCTGCATTTCGGCTTGATCCACCTGGCGATGAACCTCTGGTGCCTGTCCACGTCGGGTCCGGTTCTGGAACGGTTCCTCGGCAGCGTTCCCTATGCAGTGCTCTATGTCCTGGCGGGGCTGGGGGGGTCGATCGCCAGCCTCTGGGTCCACCCGACCGGGGTCGGCGCGGGTGCGTCGGGAGCGATTTTCGGGGTCTTCGGCGGCCTCCTCGGCTATCTCGCCGTGCGAAGGCACGAAGTCCCCACGGCCATCCTTCAGCCGATGCGGTCGGGGGTGATGGCGTTCGTCTTCTACAACGTCGTGCTCGGCTTTTCTAACCCGACCACCGACAACGCGGCGCACCTTGGCGGGCTCGTGACCGGCTTTCTCACGGGGCTCTTGCTGACGTCCGCGCAGGCGTTCACCTCCGGTGGGTTCGTTCGGCTGATTGGGCAACTCGCCGTCATGATCGCGGTCGCGGCAGGTCTGACGGGGCTCGAACGGAAAGGGGTCTCCGTCACCGAAGGGCGAATCCGGAACGATCCCAAGCTCGGCCCGCTCGTCCTCGGCGAGTTCGAGGCGGCACCGGCGTACATCGCGTTCGTCAAGGCCTCGCAACCGGTCCGCAACGAATTCGACCGGATTCAAGGGGCGATCATTGACGTACTCAAGTCTCTCGGGAACCCCCAGAAGGCCGACGACATCGACGCGATGCTCAACACGTTGCCTAACGACACGGAAGCGCTCGGCAAGCGGATCGCCGCGATACCCTCGGGAAACGGCGAACTCGTCGCGATGCGAAGCTGTCTGAGTTCCGCCAGGGATCGACAAGATCACATCGTGAACGCGCTCCGCAAGGTTCGTGAAACGGGCAACGCGTCGATCCTTTCGGGGCCGGAAGGGCTCAAGGCTCAGCTCGAAGGATACAACAAGGATTTCACGGATCTGGACGCGCTTCGCGACACGTATTTCAAGAAATATGGACTTGTCGACCGGGGACGCGAACCTTCGCCGAAGTCCGAATGACAGAGAATCAGCCTCGCCCCCCAATCGGGAGAACGCCTTGAAGTTCGGCAAGGGATTGCGAGACATCCGCGGTGAACTCGGTCCGACGCTCACGTTGGCACTACCGGTCATTGCGGCCGAGCTGGGCTGGATGGGGATGGGGGTGGTCGACACGATCATCGTCGGCCGTCTTGGCGCGGAGGCCATCGGCGCGGTCGGACTCGGGAGCATGGCGTTTTTCGCCGTCGCCGTGTTCGGGATGGGGATCTTGCTCGGGCTCGACACGGTCGTGGCCCAAGCGTTCGGCGGGGGGGATCTCAACGCTTGCCATCGCGCCCTGGTTCAAGGGGTTTATCTCGCGATCGCCATGACACCGCCCTTGATGGCGCTGACGATCGGTGCGAACCCGGTGCTCCGTGCCATCGGGGTAAACCCCTCGGTGATCCGCGAGGCCGCGCCTTATATACAGGTCATCTCGCTGAGCACCCTACCGCTCCTGATCTACGCGGCGTTCCGGAGATATTTGCAAGGGATGGGAATCGTCCGCCCCGTGATGTTCGCTCTCGTTACCGCGAATATCGTCAACGCCCTGGGGAACTGGGCGTTCGTCTACGGCCGACTCGGGCTGCCCGCGATGGGAGTCACCGGCTCGGCCTGGGCCACAACGGTTTCGCGTGCGTACATGGCCTTGTATCTCGTGGTCTACACGTTATTCATCGCGCGGCGGGGGAAAACCGGTCTCCTCGAAACGAGCCGCCGGCCCGACTGGCCGCTCTTGAAACGACTCGTGATCCTGGGACTTCCCGCCGCGCTTCACGTCACGCTCGAAGTCGGAGTGTTCGCCGCGGCAACGGCCCTGACTGCGCGGCTTGACGCATCGTCACTCGCTGCTCATCAAATTGTGCTGAATATTTCAAGCGTAACGTTCATGATCCCGTTCGGCCTCGCGTCGGCCGGGGCGGTGCGGGTCGGCCACGCGATCGGCCGCAAAGACCCGGAGGCCGCCGCCCGCGCGGGTTGGACGACCCTGGCACTCGGCGCGGCCTTCATGCTCGTCGCGGCATTGACGCTCTGCGTCGTCCCCCGAACGATCCTCGGGGCCTTCACCGATGACCCCCTAGTGACGGCGATCGGAGTGTCGCTCCTGTTCGTGGTCGCCGGCTTCCAGCTCTTCGACGGCGTGCAAGCGGTGGCGACCGGGAACCTCCGAGGCACGGGCGACACCCACACCGCAATGGCTTGCAACCTCGTCGCCCACTGGGGGATCGGGCTCCCGATCGGCTACGTGCTGGCCTTCCCGTTGAAGATGGGAGTCCTCGGCCTCTGGCTCGGCCTCTCGGCCGGCTTGATCGCCGCGGGGACCGTGCTGTTACGCGTCTGGATCCTCAAGACCGGGGCCTTGAATCGGAGCGCGACGCACGATCAGGTCTGACAACGATGTTGACGAATGACCGATGGCGGATGACCAATGACCAATCGGAAGACTTGCATTCGCGATCATCGGCCATCGGCGGTCACGACCGCCATCGGCCATAGATCATCGGCCATCGATCATCCGCCATCGTCACGAAAGCCCCACGATATTCCCCGCGTCATCGACATCGATCCGCTCGGCCGCGGGCCTTTCCGGCAGGCCCGGCATCCGGACGATCTCCCCGGTCAGGGCGACCAGGAACCCTGCTCCCGCGGCGATCTCGACGTCTCGCACGGTGAGTGAGAATCCCTTGGGACGCCCTCGCAGCTTGGGATTATCCGAAAGCGAATCCTGCGTCTTGGCCATGCAGATCGGCAGTGAACCGTAGCCGAGCTTGCGGGCCTTTCGGAACTTGGATTCGGCGGCGGGAAGGAAGGTGACCCCGTCGGCGCCGTACATGACTTTCGCGATCCGCTCGATTTTCTTTTCGGCACTCCATTCCAGGGGGTAGAGCGGCGTGTAGGGTGTCTCAGGACCAGCCGCTGCCGCGACCACCGCCTCCGCAAGTTCGATCGCTCCCGCTCCCCCTTGTCCGAACACGTCGGCCGTGGCGCTGGCGACTCCGCGACTGGCGCAATACTTGTGAACGACCGCCAGTTCCTCGGTCGTGTCCGTCCCGAACCTGTTGATCGCCACGAGCACGGGCTTACCGAAGTGCGCGGCGCTGTCGAGGTGCGCCGCGAGGTTTTCGATCCCTTTCTCGACCGCGCCGGGATCGGGTTTGGTGAGTTCATCAAGGGCGAGCCCCCCGTGCATCTTGAGCGCGCGGATGGTCGCGACGATCACGATCGCGGCAGGATTCAAACCGGCGGCGCGGCACTTCAGGTCGAAGAACTTCTCGCCGCCGAGGTCGAAGGCGAACCCTGCCTCGGTCACGGCGTAATCGGCCGTCGCCATCGCGAGCTTGGTCGCGAGGACCGAGTTGCAGCCGTGCGCGATGTTGGCGAACGGCCCGCCGTGGACGAACGCCGGGGTCCCCTCACGCGACTGCACCAAGTTCGGGCAGATCGCGTCGTTCAAGATCGCCATCAGCGACCCGGTGACCTTGATCTCGCGGGCCAGGACGGGTTTCCCATCAGTATCATAACCAATGAGGATATTTTCAAGCCGTTTCCTGAGATCGGCGCGCGAGTCGGCCAGGCAGAGGATCGCCATGACTTCGCTGGCGGCCGTGATGTCGAACCCGCTCTCGCGGGGGACGCCCATCCTCGGCCCTCCCAGGCCGATCACCATTTTTCGCAAGGCGCGGTCGTTCATGTCCAGGCAGCGCTTCCAGAGCACGGCCCCGGGGTCGAGCTTCGTGTCGGCGAAGTGCAGGCGGTTATCGATCGCCGCGGCGAGCAGATTGTGGGCGGCGGTGATCGCGTGGAAGTCGCCGGTGAACTGGAGGTTGATCGTGTTCGAAGGCTCGATCCGGCTTGCTCCGCCGCCGGTCGCCCCGCCCTTGCGCCCGAACACCGGACCCATCGAGGGCTGCCGCAAGGCGATCGCCGAGTTCTCGCCGATCTTCCTCAATCCTTGCGCCAGGCCGATCGACGTGGTGGTCTTGCCTTCCCCGGCGGGGGTGGGGGTCACCGCCGAGACCAAGATCAGCTTGCCCGGGGCCTTCGCTTTCGACGCCTTATCGATCGCCGAGAGGCGGACCTTCGCCTTGTCCCGCCCGTAAGGTTCGAGGTCGTCCTGGTCGATCCCCAGGTCGCGGGCCACGTCGATGATCGGGCGGAGAGTCGCGGTCACGTCTGACATTGAGGAAAGATCCTTAAAAAGCCGAATCCGGAAAACTCATCCGCAGATGACGCCGACGAACGCGGACGAAAACTGAAAATAAGAAGATAAAATTTTCTAATACAATGATTTGTATAAAGTGATTTCATTATCAATTAATATAATTATTTCTATTTTCATCCGCGTCATCCGCGGATAAATTCTTCGTATAAAAAGGTCTCGGAGACGCCCCCGGCCCCGCGCCGAGGTCCCCGTCGGCGTCGACCCACTGGTCGAAGTGGATCCAGATGGTCCGCGAATACTGCCAGATCCAGGGGGTTAGCGGGGTGCAGTAGACCCACGCCAGGAGGACAAGCTGCCAGAGCGACCAATCGGCCAAAAATTGATACTCGATCAACGTGATCAGGGCGATCAAGGGGATCGAGAGGGCATAGCTGACGTACATCGCCCCCGTGAAGTATCCCGGCTGACCGCGTCCGAACAGTAGGCCGCATTCGGGACACCGTTCGTTCATCGCGAAGAGACCGTGGAACAACGCACCACGTCCGCACGTCGGGCAGCGCCTGGCGAGGATGGTCGGGAAGTTCATTCGGTAATTCTTGCGTTCAGACATCATCGACCTTGTCCCGATGCACTTTCCGGTACATGCTCGAATCCGGACGAACCTCGCGAAGAATCCAGAAATGACCGAAGATCGCATAATACGCCAGGACGACCTCGCCGCGGCCCATGGGTTGCGCGCTGATTCGGACTACGTAAGTTCCCGCGACCAGGTCGCTCAGTTTGCGTCGCGGATGCTGCCCCAAGATCCAGATCATATCAATGAGGGCGAAGCCGGTCCCCGCGATATAGAGTGCGGCTCGAAGGAGCATCATCGTCAACGCGGGTCGCTCGCCACGGAGGTTGACGATTCGCACCCCGGCAACGCGATAGCCGACGGTTCGCAACCATGATCGCTTCAACGGCCCGATGTAAATCGCCGCGATGAGCGTTGCCGCGAGCAGAAAAGTCAACGCGTTGATCCAGGGCAACCCAACCAAGGAGAGCCAGACATTGAACAACGTCACGTAAAGGGCGAACAGCACCCCGCAGTCAACCGAACTCGCCACGAGCCGCCGCCAGAACCCGGCTAGATGCTCGGCGCTGAATACGACCCCTTCGAGGGCGGAATCGGGTACGGGCCGCGGGTCGTTTAAATTCATCGTCAAACAGACTCCGCGGCCCTATACCCGTCAGATGAGTCGATTATTTTCAACGACCCGACACAGAGCTAAAGAG
>JAYUFP010000044.1:0-8293 GCA_043738665.1 Isosphaeraceae bacterium | reverse complement strand
CCCGCCGCTCTACATCCCGACCAACGAGCCCTCGAGGGCGCTTGAAAACGACTTCTGATCGTCGATATCAGGGGTATTTGATGGATTTTCGGGCCTTCGCAAGGGGGTCGAGGTGGAAGGTGCGCCTGGACCGTTTGAAAGCGGGAGCGAGCTCCGGCACCCCAAGGAATCGAAGTTCGAGAGACCTTCGCCCGGCGCGGTCGATCAGCGTCCTCCGCGTTCATCCGCCGGAATCCGTTGGCGCGCCCGGCTTCCGGCTTCGGTTGATGGAACTCGGCCCTGGCGGGTAAGGTAATGGCATGAGGGGATCGCCCGGTCGTGACCGGTCGCATGGGACGTCGAAGTGGCGAGAGGCCGCCGACTTCGGAACGCACCCCGATCCACCCGAAGCTGACGCAACGCCCTTGACGAAGGACCACACGATGGCCACCTCGACCGCGTTCCCCACCCAGATGTATATCGACGGCAAATGGACCGATGGGGCCGACGGCAAGACCCTGACGGTCATCAACCCGGCCGACGAGTCGGTCCTGGCGCAAGTCGCCTACGGGACGCGTGCCGACGCCGAAACCGCCATCGACGCCGCCTCGAAAGCCTTCCCCGCCTGGAAAAGCCTCTCGGCGTACGACCGAGCCCGCTATCTTAAGAAGACCGCCGACCTCATGCGGGAACGCGCCGATGTCATCGCGCGGACCCTCACCCAGGAGCAAGGCAAGCCGCTCCCTGAAGCCAAGGCCGAGGTCCTGCACGCGGCCGACACGTTTGAATGGTTCGCCGAGGAAGGCAAGCGGACCTACGGCCGGATCATTCCGCCGACAAACATTCTCAAGCGCCACTATGTGATCAAGCACCCGGTCGGGGTCGTGGGAACCATCACCCCTTGGAACTTCCCGATCACCCTGCCGAGCCGGAAGATCGCCCCGGCGCTCGCCGCGGGATGCACGGTCGTGAGCCGGCCTGCCGACCAGACGCCGATCACGCTGATCATGCTCTTTCAATGCCTCGCCGACGCCGGAGTGCCCGCGGGTGTGGCGAACCTCGTCATGGGGCCGGCGAAGCCCATCGCCGACGCCTTCTTCGCCCACCCGGCAGTCCGGAAGATCAGCTTCACGGGGTCGACGGAGGTCGGTAAGGAGTTGATTAAGCGGTCGGCCGACGGCGTCAAACGGATGAGCATGGAGTTGGGAGGGCACGCGCCGTTGATCGTCTTCCCCGATGCGGACGTCGCCCAGGTCGCACAGGCGGCGGTGATCGGAAAGTTCCGCAACAACGGCCAGGTCTGCATCGCCCCGTCACGCTTCTACATCCACGAGAAGATCAGCAAGGAGTTCACCGAGGCGGCCGTCGAAATCACCCGTAAACTCAAGATCGGCAACGGCCTCGAAGAAGGCGTCCAGGTCGGCCCGATGTTCGAGGCCCGAGCGCTCGAAAAGACCGCCGGACTGATCGACGACGCCAAGTCAAAGGGGGCCAAGGTCATGACAGGCGGCGGCAAGTCGACCCGTTTCGACAAAGGCTACTGGTTCGAGCCGACGATCCTCCGCGAGGTCGACGGCGCGATGCGGATCATGACCGAGGAACCGTTCGCGCCGGTGATGCCGATCCTCGATTTCTCGAAGCTCGAGGACGTGATCGCCGCCGCCAACAACACGCCCTACGGCCTTGCGGCGTATGTCTTCACGAACGACCTCACCATCGCAACGAAGATGGCCGAAGGACTTGAGGCCGGGATCATCGGCATCAACGACCCCGTCCCGGCGACCCCTCAGTGCCCTTTCGGCGGCATGAAGGAGTCGGGGCTGGGACGGGAACTGGGCATCGAGGGACTCGACGCTTATCTCGAAACCAAATATGTCTCCGTGGGATTGCGAGTTTGAACTGAGCGGTCTGTCCGTGTGGTTGCCGTTCGATCCGTGCGTCGAGGTTGCACTGATACCACGGTGAATTGCGCTCGCGACCTCGTTTCACCCTATTAGGTACCATCGATGTCCACGACTACCGAAGCCCCGAAGCAAGAATTCGCCTTCCAGGCCGAGATCAAGCAGCTTCTCCACTTGCTCGCGCACTCGCTCTATCAGAGTAAGGAGATCGCGCTCCGCGAGCTGATCTCGAACGCGTCGGACGCCCTCGACAAGATGCGGTTCATCGCACTGACCGAAGAAGGCCACCGCGACGACGCGTCGCTTGAAATTGTTGTGGAGGGTCGTAAAGACGCCGCGGAACTCGTCCTCCGGGATAACGGCGTCGGGATGACCCACGACGAACTCGTCACGAATCTCGGCACGATCGCCCACAGCGGCTCCCGCGAGTTTCTCAAGACGACCGCCGCCGCCAAGCCGGATCAAGCTCAGGACGCGCTCTCGCTGATCGGCCAGTTCGGCGTCGGCTTTTATTCGGCCTTCATGATCGCCGACCGTGTCCGGGTCCGGACGCGGAGCTACCGGGAACAAACCGGCTGGGAATGGGAGTCGGACGGCACGGGAACCTTCCGGGTCTCCCCGGCCGACGGCCTTCCGCGAGGGACTGAGATCGTCCTTCACCTCAAAAACGACGCCAAGGAGTTCGCCGACGATTGGAAGATCAAGTCGGTGATTCAGCGCTATTCGGGCTTCGTCCCATACCCGATCAAGGTCGGCGGCGACGTCGTCAACAGCCAGAAGCCGATCTGGGTCGAGCCCAAGAGCCAGGTGTCCGAGGACCAGTACACGCAGTTCTATCAGCATTTGACACACCGGACCGAGGAGAATCCGCTCTGGCACTTGCACATGGCGGCCGATTCTCCCATTCAGTTCCGTGCGATCATCTATTGCCCGCCGTCGAATCTGGAGCTCATGGGTTTCGGCCGTGAGGAGCACGGGCTGAGCCTCTGCGCCAAGCGGGTGCTTGTCCAGCACGACTGCCGCGACCTGCTTCCCGACTACCTCCGCTTCCTCTACGGGATCGTCGATTCGGAAGACCTTCCGCTCAACGTCTCGCGCGAGACGCTTCAGGACAACACGGTCATTCGCCGCATTCGCAACAGCCTCGTGAAAGGCGTTCTCGACCGGCTTACCAAGCTGAGCGAGGAGAAGCCCAAGGACTTTCTAACCTTCTATCGCCAGTTCGGCCCGACCTTCAAAGAAGGGATCGCCCGCGACCCGATGAACCGCGACCGGGTCGCCAAGCTCTTGCGATTCGCGTCGTCCGCCGCCGAAGACCCCGAAGCGCCGACGTCGCTCGACGACTACCTCAAGCGGGCCAAACCCGACCAGACGGCGATCTACTACCTGGGAGGCCCCGACCTCTCGGCGATCAAGAAGAGCCCGAACCTGGAGATCTTCCGGCGACGCGGAGTCGAGGTGCTCTACCTCCCCGACCCGGTCGACGAGTTCGTGATGTCGGCGCTCGGGACTTACGAAGCGAAGAAAGTCCTCTCGATCGACGCGGAAGACGTTGAACTCCCCGCCGAGACCGAGGAAGCCAAAGCCGAGGCCGATCAGAAATCCGAAGAGCCCGCATCGACGGCCGCCGTGTCGCGGGTCTTGACCCTGTTCAAAGAGGCCCTCGGCGAGAAGGTCAAGGACGTCCGCGAATCGAAGCGGCTGACCGACAGTCCTTGCTGTCTCGTCAATGCGGAGGGGGGGCTCAGTCCCCAGATGCAGCGGCTCTTGAAGATGGCGAACAAGGATTTCCCGGAGTCCTCGCGAATCCTCGAGATCAATCCCAAGTCCGCATTGATCCGTAGGCTCGCGGCCCTGACCGCGAACCACGACCACGACGGTTTCGTGAAAACCTGCGCCCTCCATCTCTGGGCGAACGCCCTCCTGCTCGAAGGTACACTCGCCGATCCCGAGGCGATGGTCGCCAGGAACCAAGGGTTCATGGAGGAAGCCGCCGAGAAACGCTCGCCGATCGTTTTTTGACCTTTGGATTGGCCATCGATCAATGGTTCTTGGCAATTTGGCCGAGCCGCGCTCTGGCCTGGTCGCCCCTTCCGGTTTATGGTCAGTGTCGGAAAGGGCGAGGCAGCCCCGCCCTTCCGGCTGACCGAACGACCCGGGGATTTCGCCGATGCGTATCGCGATTCTCACGAACGAGTATCCCCCTTACATCTACGGCGGTGCGGGGGTGCATGTCGAATACCTCACCCGCGAGCTGACCCGCGTCGAGGGGGGGATTCACTCGGTCGAGATCCTTTGCTTCGGCGACCAGTCGATCAACGACAACAAACTGACGGTCATCGGGGTGAAGCCCGGGTTCAAGCTCGGTTCGCAAGACCCCCGGCACGTCAAATTTCTCGACACGATGCTCCGCAACCTCGTGATGTCGGGGATGCTCGACGACATCGATGTCGTTCACTGCCACACCTGGTACACCCATCTCGCCGGCTGCCTCGTCAAGCAACTCACCGGCGCGAGGCTCGTGCTGACGACGCACTCGCTTGAGCCGCACCGGCCCTGGAAGGTCGAGCAACTCGGCTCCGCATACCATGCCAGCTCGTGGGTCGAGAAGACGGCCTATGAAAACGCCGACGGCGTGATCGCGGTCTCGGAATCGATGAAACAAGACGTCCACAACCTTTACGGCGTCCCCTACGAAAAGATCCGCGTCATCCACAACGGGATCGACCTGAACCAATACAAGCCCACGCCGAACCGGGCCGTGCTGGAACGCTACGGCGTCGACCCGGACAAGCCTTACGTCCTGTTCGTCGGCCGGATCACGAGGCAAAAAGGCATCATTCATCTCGTGAAGGCGATCAAGCACTTTCGGCCCGGCGTTCAGGTCGTTCTCTGCGCGGGGGCTCCGGATACCGAGGAGATCGAGCGGGAGATGAAGGAACGGGTCGAGGAGGCGCGCCGGGAGTCATCGAACCCGATCATCTGGATCGCCCAGATCGTCCCCAAGGAAGACATTATTCCGCTTTACACGCACGCCACACTCTTCGTCTGCCCCTCGGTTTACGAGCCGTTCGGGATCATCAACCTTGAAGCGATGGCTTGTGAGACGCCCGTGGTTGCGTCGGCCGTCGGCGGTATCATGGAGGTGGTGGTTCACGACAAGACGGGTTTGCTGGTCCCGTTCGAGCCGATCGGCAAGACCGAGTTCGAGCCCAAGGATCCGGGTAAGTTCGCCCTGGATCTCGCAACCGCGGTCAACAGCCTGCTCGACGAGCCCGAGCGTTTGAGGCGCATGGCGCTGCGTTCCCGCGAGCGCGTGGAGCACTTCTTTAGCTGGACGAGCATCGCGCGCTGGACCACCGACTTTTACTGGGATCTGGTGCAGGCGTGACCGAATATCGCTGAAACCAAGACAACTCATCCGCGGGTGTCGCAGATGAACGCAGATGGGAAGGCAGGTGAGGGACGGGGATTTGAGAAACCGATCTTTCATATTTCGATGTTTTTGAAGTGCGACATCTGCGGATGAGTTGTCTTCGTTCCGCTCCGCGGCGACGCAATCCCGCCGCGTGATCATAGCCGACGATTGACAAGACACCCGTTGGAGGTCTACAACCTTGCAACGGTGATCCGCCCTTGTGATTTCCGGGGCGGAGAGGTTCGGGGGACTTTGGGGATGCTTAATTACTGCTCACACGAGGCCAGCGGCGTCCTGGTCTTCACGGTCGAGGACGCCAAGATCGAGGAATATTCGACGACCCAGCGCGAGTCGCTTTACAAGACAATCGAAGGCCGTGAAGACCCTCGATTCATCATCGACCTGGGAGCGATCCAGTATATGGCCAGCTCCGATATCGGGCTGCTGCTCACCCTCAAGCGGAGGATCGATACGCGAAAAGGCAAAGTCGCGATCGTGAACGTCGACCCGTTCATCATGGACGTGCTTCGAATGATGCGAATCGACAAGCTCTTCACGATCAGCCCGGACATGCCTTCGGCCGTCTCGGCCGTCTCGGGCTGAAGTTTTCCAAGCCTCAGTTCAGGACGGTCAACGGCGACTTCTTCTCCTGGCGCGGCTTCATCGCCGGCGTGATCTCGTCGAACCGCGCCACTTCTTCCAGCAATGCCTCGACCATATCGGCTTCCTTGACGTTCCGGATCGGCACGCCCCGTTTGAAGATCACGCCTTTCCCGGCTCCCGCCGCGATCCCCAGGTCGGCTTCCTTGGCCTCGCCGAAGCCGTTGACCAGGCAGCCGAGAATGCTGATCCGCAAGGGGTTCTTGAGGTGTGCCATTTTGGCCTCGACCTCGGCGACGATCCGTTCGAGGTCGATGTCAAGCCTTCCACACGTCGGGCAGGCGACGACTTCGGGGCGGGTCACACGGCGGTCGCAGGCTCGAAGGATGTCGAAGCCGGCCGCGATCTCGGGAACCGGGTCACCAAGGAGCGAGACGCGAATCGTATCGCCGATCCCTCGCAAGACGATCGCCCCGATGCCCGCTGAGCTCTTGAGCGTGCCGTAGTCCTTCGATCCGGCCTCGGTGATGCCGACATGCGTTGGGTAATCGGCCTTCGCCGCATACTGCGTGTAACACTCGACGGCCGTCGGCACATGGCTGGCCTTCAAGGAGATGATCAACTGGTGATAGCCGAGCGACTCGGCCATCTCGATCGAACGCAGGGCACTCTCGACCATCGCCTCCGGGCAGGGGAAGCCGTACTTGTCGATCAGGTCTTTTTCAAGGCTCCCCGAGTTGACGCCGATCCGCATCGGGATGCCTTTGTCTCGGGCCTTGCGGATCACTTCCTTGAACCGCTCTTCCCCGCCGATGTTGCCGGGGTTGATCCGGATCTTGTCGACGGCGGGGCGACCGTCCGCGGTCTTGGCGTCGAGGCAGGCAAGGGCCATCCGATAATCGTAGTGGATGTCGGCGATCAAGGGGATGTTGATTTGAGGGCGGATCAACTTGCAGGCTTCGACGTCCTCTTTCTTGGGGATGGTCACGCGGACGATCTCACACCCGGCCTCTTCCAGGCGCTTGATCTGGGCGACGGTCTCGGCGACGTCGAATGTGTTGGTGGTGGTCATCGATTGGACCGAGATCGGGTGATTGCCGCCGACCATGTGCTCGCCGATGCCCACTTCACGCGTCTTGTGCCGGGTCACCACTGTGCTATACGCCATCGTGATCCGTCCTGAAGTCTTGAAAATAAGGGACTTACGTGTCTTCCAAACGTCAAGCCATCGTGAGAATATCGTAGCCATCGGGGTCGAGAGGGTCAAGGTCGCCCGAACCCTGGAGACGCTCAGAGTCTGTCCCGGAAGTTTCCCGGAGAAAAACGATGGCGGATGACCAATGGCCGATGACCGATGCGAGAAAGCCGGAGGGAAAACGCCGCATTCGCTCTTTCCGGTCCGTCATCAGCCATCCGTCATCAGCCATTTCCAAGCCAATTCCTTTCCGGACAGACGCTCAATCGAGTCCACCGAAACGATGACGAGACCGCGCCCTCCCGTCTGGCTCAAACCCCTCATTCTGCCGTTATGGAACGGAGGCTATCGCGCTGCGTTGAAGGCGGGCGAATACCTGGGGACGGTCCGACACGGGCGGTTCGGCCGCTGCGACGTCTGCGGACGGTTCGGACCCTGGCTTTACCAGCGCCAAGTCGTACCTCGTCGATTGGTGGAACTCTGGGAACTCCCATCGAATCTGGCCGAGGCTCTCGCCCGGAAAGAGTCTACGTCATGTGCCTGGTGCGGGGCCAAACTCCGGGGCCGCAGGCTCGCGCGGGTGATTCTCGACACCTATCCCGTCGGTCAGCCCCCTGCCCCGCTAAGTTCGCTCAAAGCATGGGGTGCGAGCGTGCCGGCGCGAGCCTTACACGTCGCCGAGATCAATCGTATCGACGGCCTTCATGAGGTGCTGAAACCGCTGCCCGGTCTCGTCTTTTCCGACTACGACGAGAACGGCGTCGGCGAAGTTCGAAGCGAAGACCTGACGCGCCTGACCTATCCTGATGCCGCGTTCGACCTGGTCCTGACGTCCGAATCGCTCGAACACGTCCCCCACCTATCTGCGGCGCTGTCAGAAATTCGAAGAGTGCTCAAGCCCGGCGGCCGACACATCTTCACCGTGCCGCTCTTGCCGGGAGTACCCCGAACGTTTGCCCGGTCCGTTTTGCACGACAACGGTACGGTCGAGAACCTTAAGCCGGAAATCCGGCATCCCGGAGGGGATGTCGGTTACCCCGTCTTCACGGAGTTCGGGGCCGATTTGCCCGAGATACTAATCGGCGCGGGATTCGAGGTCGAGATGGCGTTCGGACCGGTCCGAGAAGAGGACATCGGGCAGGTCTGGATCTGCCGGAAGCCTGAGTTCGTTCAAGGTATCAAGTAGGCTGGGTCGCGACC
>JAYUFP010000043.1:0-2704 GCA_043738665.1 Isosphaeraceae bacterium | reverse complement strand
CCTTCGTCAAGCGCCTTCGCCCGTCGCGGAAATTCGAGGGACTCAACGACCTGCTCACGCAAATCAAGACCGACGTCGAGCACGCCCGCGAGGCCTGTCGGGCGGCGTCTCAATCGGCACCGGGCATGTTTTCATAATACCGGCTCAACGCCAGGATGCGCTTGACCTGCCTGGCGACCACGAAGCCCGTGACGAAAAGCGCGGCGAGAAAGATGTTCACGTACTGGGTGGCAGGAAGCTGGCGACCGCTCATGTTCCATTCGAAGTCGAGCAGGAGGTATCCCAGGACCGAAAGCGCGGTGGTAAGCCAGACGAGCGGGACACGGAACCAGAGCCCGGACGCGGCGATGAGGAGCGGGTAGCCGACGATGAGGTCGGTCCCAAACCCTTGCAGGAGCGAGAGCATCCGCGTCAAGGCGATGACATCCGTCGCCGCCCAGGCGAGCCGCGCGTGCTCGGCCCAGCGGCTGCTGCGGAGGAGATGCTGATACATGACCGAAACGACGGCCCAGAGGACGAAGATCGCCTGGACGCGGTAATGGAGCGAGAAGTTCGGAGTGGTCGTAGCGAAGCGGTAGTTGTATTCGGTCAACGCGCACATGATGGCGAAAGCGCCGAGGCGCGAAACCAGCTCGGGCTCGCGACGGGTCCAACGCCGGACGCGCTGCCAGACGGTGGTGCCATCGACGTCGTCTCCTCGGAGGTAAAGGTCGAGGGCTTCCGCGACCTCTCCCGCGGACGAGTAACGGTCTTTCGGTGACTTTTCCAGGCATCGCAGGCAGATCCGTTCCAGCGCGGGAGACGTGTCTTTCTTGACGAGACTGGGTGGTAGCGGCTCGCGTTCCAGGACCTTGAAGATCGTCTCCATCGTGGATAACTCACGAAACGGCGGGCGCTCGGTGAGAAGCTCGTAGAGGATCGCGCCGAGACCATAAACATCGGTCGCGGGAGTGATCTCCTCGGCACGCCCCGAAGCCTGCTCGGGCGCCATGTAGGAGGGGGTTCCGAAGACTTCGCGCGACACGTCTCGGCCCTCCCTGGCGACCATCCGCGAGAGCCCGAAGTCGGTCACATGGGGCTTACCCGAGGCGTTCAGAAGGATGTTCGCGGGCTTCAGGTCACAGTGAATGAAGCCTTTTCCATGCGCGAAGTGGATCGCGCGGGCGACCGATGCCACGACCCGCGCCGCCGCGCGGGGGTTAACCGAGAGCGCGCTCGCCTCTTTCGCAAGATTCCCGCCATCGACCAGGTCCATCGTAAAGAAGACCTGGCCCTCGAATTCACCCACCGCATGGATCGGCACGATGTGCCCATGCACGAGGTTTGCAGCGCGTTCGGCTTCGAGCCGGAACCGCTCGCGCTCCCCCTCCGACGCCATCCGCCCGGAGAGCATCGTCTTCAAGGCCACCACGCGCTTGAGACTGACCTGAAACGCCTTGTAAACGACCCCCTGCCCGCCCCGCCCGATCTCCTCCAGGATCACGTAATCACCGCCGAAGTTCGGGGTGACGGGGGACTCGTTGCCTCTCGGAACCGAGGCCGCGAAGGGGAGCGTCGCGTCGGGGTCGCAGTCGGCCGCGGAGTTCCGATTCAAGCGCGCCGAGACCGTCAATGCCGGGTCGGTGTTGCCGAAGGCGGCATCGACTGTCGCCGCGTCTTGGGGAAAGCGCCCGAGATACTCACCGATGGAAGGCGACTCTCCTCGATCGCGTCGGAGCTCCAAGTCGAGGGCGATCAGTTCGAAAAGCAGTTTTCCCCGGTCCGCTCCGGACCAACCTTCGGTCTCGTTCTCGATCCGGGGTTTTTCCCCGCGACGGTGTAATGCCTCGAACCGTTCGCAGATTTCGTGGATCCGACGGGCCGTCGTGAGGGGAACTTCGGGAGTTCGGTCGGGGTCGGAGACCACGGGTCAACCCCCCTCCGCTTCCCAGGCGAGCCGGATCAAATCGAGCCTGCGGGCGACGGTCCTGCGCGCGCAACCCAGGCGCTCGGCGATCTCGTCGTTGGTATAGCCTTCCATGCGGTCGAGGGCGACTTTCCGGAGGTCGTCGTCATCGAGCTTGGCGAGGAGCCTGCGACACTCCTCGGCGGCCATCGCGGCGAACTCGGGGGAAGGCTCCTTGCTCACGACCCTGGCGAACAGGTCGTCGGCCGAGTCGGACGATCGCCCGTATTCACCACCAGGCAAGTCGGCCGCGGAGATGACCCGGCCGCCGCCCCGTTTCTGCCGCGTCTCGTGTTCGGTGTGCGCGCCGGCCTTCCTCGCGGTGATGACCACGAGGAGCTTCCAGAGGTCGTCGCGGTCGGCGAGTTGCGGAAACCGTCCGTTCGCCGCCCCTTCGCAGAAGCTGTGGAACGCGCTCAAGGCCGCGTCCTCCTCGTCATGAGCCGCGGCGCGGCGGCCGGCGCGGAGTCGGGAGCGGGCGAGCCCTACAAGTCTGGCGAAATACCGCTCCCAGAGCGGCTGGGCGGCGGCGAGGTCGCCGGCCTTGAGGTCGCCAAGCCACTGCGAGACCGAACCCCCGCTCTCGTCCGATGACATGACCGACTCCGTTCCTTTCCGCCCTGCATCCGCCAAAGTGCGACAGGTTCTCGACCAGTTTAACGGAGCCGATTCAGAGACCCAAGCTCCGTTCCCGGACTTCGGGAGAATCCGCACAACGAGGTGGCACGCCAACGGATTCCGGCGGATGAACGCGGCGGA
>JAYUFP010000042.1:0-8297 GCA_043738665.1 Isosphaeraceae bacterium | reverse complement strand
TCTTGCCCGAGGCGAACTCATGGACCCGGTCGACCCAGCCGGCCTCGAAGATCAACCTGGGGATGGAGTGCGGCGGGTCGGACGGGAACTCCGGCGTGACGGCCAACCCCGCGCTGGGGGTCGCCGCCGACATGATCGTCGCACTTGGCGGAACGGCCGTGCTCGGTGAGACCACCGAGATCTACGGCGCTGAGCACATGCTCACGCGACGCGCCGTCACCCGCGAGGTCGGCGAGAAACTCGTCGCCCGGATCAAGTGGTGGGAGTGGTACACCGGGCTCTTCAACGCCGAGATCAACAACAACCCGTCGCCAGGCAACAAGAACGGCGGCCTCACGACGATTTACGAGAAGTCCCTGGGTGCGCTCGCAAAAGCCGGGACGACCGCGCTGGTGGACGTGGTCGGCTACGCCGAGCGCGTCGCCACGCCGGGGCTCATCTTCATGGACACGCCGGGGTACGACCCGACCTGCACGACGGGGCTCGTGGCGGGGGGTGCGAACGTGCTCGTGTTCACGACCGGCCGGGGCAGCGTGCTGGGCCTGAAGCCGACGCCTTGCATCAAGGTGTCCACGAATACGCCGATGTACGAGCGGATGATCGCCGACATGGACATGGACGCCGGCACGGTCCTCGCGGGTGAGTCGGTCGAGAGCGCGGGGCGGCGAATGTTCGACCTGATCCTGGACGTCGCCGGCGGCACGCACACCAAGAGCGAGCGGCAAGGCGTGGGCGAAGAGGAGTTCGACCCTTGGCAGATCGGGCCGGTCCTCTGAACCCGAGGAAACGTCGAGGGGCGTCGCCGGATCGCCCCGCCGCGAAGCCCGTCCCGAACGCGGAGGCGGGGCTCGGGGGCTTGCCGTTTTCGCCCGTGTACCTGGCGATCCTGGCGGTCGTCGTGCTGGAATGCGCGTGGCTGTCGTGGTACTGGTCGCAGCCGTTCCCGAATTACCCGAACCCACAGCTCACGCGCTGGTTTTTTCTGGAACGGTCGGTCCCGCTCGTCTTCGTCGACAAGCTGTCTCTGGCCGAGTCGAACCTCGGCCTGGTGCTCAAGGAGTTGAGCCACGTCGAGAACCTCCCGCAAAGGCTGCCGATCGTCGCGGCGGCGGGCTTCATCGCGCTGGCGGTCTTCGGGCTCGGCGGATTGATCCTACGGTTCTTGAAACTGACGGGGAGCCTTTCGCGTGCGGAGCGGCTCGTCTTCGGGTTCGGGATCGGGGCGTCGGTCCTGGGCGTGATCACGCTCTTCTTCGGAAGGCTCGGGCTGCTCACCCCTTGGTCGTCGCGGCTCGGGCCGGCCGCGATCGCCGCGACGGAAGCGGGCCTTCTCGTCCGGGAATTTTTCAGGAGTCGACAGGACGAAAGGGCAAGGAGGGCGATATCGGAAGTGCTGCCCGCGCTAGGGTTTGCAACCTTCGCCGGGCCGTTCCTGATCCTCATGGCGCTCGCGTCGATGCTGCCGACGGTCGACTTCGACGCCATCGAATACCACCTCCAGGGGCCTAAAGAATACTACCAGGCGGGGCGGATCGCGTTCCTCGAACATAACGTTTATACAAGCATGCCTTTCGGCGTCGAGATGCTCCACCTGCTCGGCATGGAGGTCGTCGATGACTGGTGGCTCGGGGCGCTGGTCGGCCAGTTCTTGATCGCGCTCCATGCCCCGATGGCGGCGGCGGCCGTCGCGTTGACGGCCCGCAGGCTCGGCTCTCCGCGCGCGGCCTGGTTCGGGGCGTTGGTTTATCTGACGACGCCATGGGTCTACCGCCTCGGCGTCCTCCCGTATGTCGAAGGCCCGCTCGCTTACCACCACGCGGCGCTCGTTTATGCCGGCATCCTCGCCTGGCAAGAATCGGACCACCTGACGTGGCGAAGGCTCTGGGCGGTCGCCGGGCTGATCGCGGGGGGAGCGATGGCCTGCAAGTACCCCGCTCTGATCTCGGCCGTGATCCCGTTCGGAGCGGTCTCGCTCGCCGACAGCCTCCGACGCCGTTCCCTCGGGCCGGTGGTCGCCTTCTCAATCGGCTGCGCGGTCGTGATGACCCCCTGGCTCGCGAAGAACGTCATCGACACCGGCAACCCCGTCTACCCGCTCGGCTACAAAGTCTTCGGGGCGAGATATTGGGACGGCGCGATGGAGCAAAAATTCTCCAACGGCCACGCGATGCAGCCCGTGACGGCGAAGCTCTTCCGGCAATCGGTCGTGGACGTCGCGGGCCGGTCCGACTGGCAGTCGCCGCTCTACCTGGCACTCGCGCCGCTGGCGCTGCTGCGTCGGGAATCGCGAAAGGCCGCAATGATCTTGTGGCTTTACATCGCCTATTTATTCATGACGTGGTGGCTGTTGACGCACCGGCTCGACCGGTTCTGGCTGCCGATCCTCCCCGTCGCCGCCGTGCTCGCGGGCCTGGGGGCCGACTGGACGCGACGGAAGCCCTGGGTCGTCTTCCTCGCCCTGATGATCCCGCCTGTCTACCTCACGAACCTGTCTTACAGCTCGAGCGCCCTGACGGCGATGACTGACTGGACCGACGATCTGAGGTCGCTCAAGACCTCGGTGCCGAAGATGCTCGACCCCGCACTCTTCGAGGCCGACACGTCCACTCCCCCCGGATCCAAAATCCTGGTCGTCGGCCAGGCCGCTGTTTTTCATATGAACCACCCGATCGTTTATAACACGGTGTTCGACGAGGAGATTTTCGAGACGATCGCCCGCGAGCAGTCGCCCGAAGACGTCCGGATTAAATTGACGCGGCTCGGTGTGACACATATTTATGTCGACTGGTATCACATCGATCGGTTTCGCTCGCCGGGGAACTACGGGTATACCGATTTCACCCGGCCCGCCGAGTTCGAACGGCTCGTGAAGGCCGGCGTGCTCGAAAAGCCCGTGACGGTGGGGACGCAGCGCGAGTTGTACAAGGTTCGGCCGGCCCCTTCGAAAGAGAACCGCTAACGTGCCGACCGTCATCACCGGAGGCGCCGGGTTCATCGGCAGCCACCTCGTCGAGAACCTCCACGCCAGGGGCGAACGCCTTCGTGTGGTCGAACGCCTCGGCGCCGACGTCGCTCACTTGCCGCCCGATGTCGAGGTCGTCCGCGCCGACATCCGCGACCGGCAGGCCGTCGCCTTTGCGCTTCACGGCGCCCGGCTTGTGTATCACCTCGCGGCCAACCCGAACCTCTGGGTCCGCGACCGTCGCGAGTTCGACGCCGTTAACCATCAAGGCACGGTCAACGTCCTCGACGCCGCGTTCGAGGCCGGGGCGGAGCGCGTCTTGCACACGAGCACGGAAAGCATCCTCACATGTGCATTTCATAACGGGCCGATCGCCGAGGACGTGGAGGTGACCCTGGCCGACGCCGTGGGGCCGTACTGCCGGTCGAAACTTCATGCCGAGAAAGCGGCGATGGCTCGCGCACGCGAAGGAAAACATGTGGTCATCGTGAACCCGACGATGCCCGTCGGACCCGGAGACAGAGGGCTTTCGCCGCCCACGCGGTTGATCCGCGACTTCTGTCTCGGACGTCTCCCGGCGCTCATGAATTGCACTTTAAATATCGCTGATGTGAGAGATACGGCCGAGGGGCTCGTCCGAGCCATGGAACGCGGCGCGCCGGGGCGGCGTTACCTGCTTGGGGGCGAGAACCTCACTCTGGTGAGTCTGCTCGGGATTCTTTCGGAGTTGACCGGCGTGCCCGTCCCGCGCTGGAGCGTGCCCTATCCGCTCGGGCTCGCGGTGGCTCATTTGAGCGAATTCTGGGCCGATCATGTGTCGGGAATGACCCCCAAGGCGACCGTCACGGGCGTCAAGCTCACGCGGCGAACGATGCACTTCGACGCGTCGCGGAGCCTCGCCGCGCTGGGGCTTTCGATAAGACCCGCGCGGCAGTCCCTGGCCGACTCGGTGGCCTGGCTGAGAGAAACGGGACAGATCGGCGCGCGGCGTTAACCTTTGCATTACAGCGGTTTAGCCCGTGTGGCGCACACGTAGGGCAGGCTTCAGCCTGCCGTCGGGGGGTTGATCGGCAGGCGGAAGCCTGCCCTACGGAAGGCCTGGCGGCGCAAGGGGTCCGTGAACCGCTGTAAGCCGCCGAGTTGCCAACTCTCCCAATCCGACCTAGGGTATTCTTGAGATTCCGCTCTCGGGGAGACCGCCTGCGATGCAGACCGATTCGACGATTCGAACCTCGTTCGACGGAATGAGAACGACCGAATTCCCTCCCGCCGAGTCGGTTGCCGTGGAACGGCTCGACGAGAATCTCCATTTCGGCAGGGCGTGGCACCGTTATCGGTACTGTTACCCGCGCCCCGAACCGTCGATGTTGAGAATCCTCGACGCGGCCTGCGGGACGGGACGGGCGACGGCGGAAGCGGCCCAGTTGAACCCCCAGGCGCATGTGCTCGGCATCGACGCGTCGTCCGCGGCGCTCCCGTTCGCGCGGGAACGTGCGGAGTCCCTCGGGCTCCTTGAGAACGTCGCCTTCCTCGAACATGACCCGGCCCGGCCTCTGCCCGAAACGCTCGGTCGGTTTGACTTCGTCATCTGTCGCGGCGGACTGGCAGGCGTTGATGACCCCGCCCGGGTGCTGAAAGGCCTCGCCGAAGCACTCGACCCGGCCGGGCTACTGTACCTGACGCTCCCTTCGCGCGTCGGCCGCGCGGCCTCCCGTTCGCTCCGTCAGGCCATCGACGCCATTGTCCCCGCCACTTCGGGAGCCCTTGAGGAAGAGCGTTACCGGGTCGGGCTCGAAGTCGTGCTCTCGCTTCACGCCGATCACCCGATCCGGGTTCGGGTCACCGAGCTGGGGCTCGAAGGCGACCTGGAGCGTTTCGTGGCCGACTGCCTGTCGGACAGCCTCGACTGGAGCTACGACGAGGCGAAATGCCTTCTGGAAGAGGCGGGACTGCGCTTGCTCTACCTCGCGACCCCCTGGCGGTGGCGTCCCGATCGCGTGTTCTCCGCGGGAACGCTTTCGGACTCCGTGCGTGATCGGATCGAACGACTCGACCCGGAGGCGGTCGGCCGTCTGATTGACGCGCTCGACTCTTCGTTGCTTTCCAGCGAATTCCCGCTTTATGCCTGCCACCAGCGATTCATTCCACGCATTCCCTCATGGGTCACCTCCCGCGCGGATGATCCCGAGATCTTCGATCGTCTTGTCCCGCATCTGACGGGTTTGATGACCCCCCTTGCGGGCGGACAGGGGAATTCCGGCGGTCGACTGATTTACCGGACGGTTTCGGGTGCCTTCGGCGAACTCGACCGCTGGTCGAGCCTCTTGCTCGGAGCCGTCGACGGTGCGAAAACGTGCGGAGAAATCGAGAAGTCCCTTGCCCGCCGGACCCGGGCGAGCGACGAACCAACGACCCGTCACGAGCGTTGGATCGACCTTGCGGACGGCGGACTCGTATTTCTGGAAGAACTGCCGTCCTGAGGTCGACACGAAGAAGCCAGAATCGACATTTTCGAGTTCTTAAGCCGGCTTGAAGGTGTCGATTTGTGTACCGAAAGTCTCCGACAACCTCCAGTTTCCGCAGTTTCTTCGGATCCCGGGATCAAAAAAAAGTAAAATGCCATAAAATGCGCGATGCGATGTCATGCCCGACGATCTAGTGGATATAATGACAGGGTAAGCCGTTGTGTCCGAGCATTCGGTTCCCTCGCGGTCAAATTCCGTCGTCGTCCAAAGTTACGGCTTGAATTTTAGCGAAACTTAGACCTATCCTATTGACCGACCGAATGGTTTATACTGAGTTAGATTTTCGGGTTGAGTCGCGTTCCTGAATTCTTCGTCCCATCCGGCGTGCCATGTGAGCCCCGGGAGAGGACTTTGTATTATGCCGGTTCGTCTGGTGGCACTCGACGAAGGCCCCGACATCCCGCTCGACCGGGCGATGGTCGTGGTCGGTCGACACCCGCAGTGCGACGCCCGGCTCGATTCACTCCGAGTATCGCGTCACCATTGTTGTATGACTACGGATCACGGCGAGGTCATCGTTCGCGATCTGGGCAGTACGAATGGCATAAGAATTAACGGCCAGCGGGTCGAAATCGGCCGTCTCCGTTCCGGTGACGAATTATCGATTGCCCATATCCGATACCGTCTGGATAACGGCCAGGCGCATGAAGCCACACTCGTCGATCATGCCGACGGGCCGAACCGCGACCACGCGGGGGGCGGGCTGCAAGGCTTGAGGGTCAGCGGTCTCGCCGCGAATCTGGGAAGCGGAGCGGTCGGATTCGGTATCGACGACGCGAATGCGAATCGTCTTCCCGAAGAGCAACGCGTGGCCGCCGCGCTTCGCGACGCGATCCCCTCGGCCATCGCCGAGCGCTACCGGATCCAGGTGATCGTTCAGGTTCCCCAGGAGGGAGCGCCTGCTCCCTCGTCCCCGGGCAAGGCGAACGGGGCCGCGGTCGTCGCCTCCCCGGACGAGGAGAATCAGAAATGCCGGCCCGACTCGTCCCTCTGAGCGCCGGTGCCGCCCCCACGATCTCGGTCCAGCGTCCGGTGATGCTGATCGGACGGCACCCCGAGTGTGACGTCCGCATCGACCTCCCCAGGATCTCGCGCCGGCACTGTTGCATCGCGATGGCCTACGATCGCGTGGTCATTCGCGACCTGGGCAGCCGAAATGGTCTGCGTGTGAACGGTTTGATCGTGGAGGAATCGAGTCTCGAGCCCGGCGACGAGGTGGCGATCGGTCCGCTACTTTTTCGGGTCGAGAACCCTGACTTCGCGAATCCGCCCGCCAAGACGCCCCTTCGCGCCCAACCCCCTTCGCCCCCGGAGGCCCGGCCGCCGAGTCTTCCATTCCTCACGTCTTCCGCGAACGACCGGGATAACGACCTCCTGCCGATCGACTTGTGACGGAACGTTCCGTTCCGCTCAACACCTCGGTCGATTGGCATTGATCGTGCATGGTCATCTCGTCTGTCGCGAATTTCGGCCGTCGGCTCCGGCGTTTTCCGGGCGGCCCGGTCGACGTCCCGTGATCATCGGAAAATGGGTGTGCGTCAATTCCATCCACGACACGGCTTCCACGCCCGATTGAGGAGGTTCTCGATGCTCCGCAGTTCACAACGAGTGCTCGTTCTGACGGCCTTGCTCTGGGCCGCCGCCGCGGGTAACGCCCAGGCGCAATGGAGTTATGGGTCCTACCCGGGAGGTTATGGGGGCTACGGATGGGGCGGATGGGGCGGCGGCGGCACCATTGAAGGGAATGTGGCCCGCGGCCTTGGCTATTACGCACAGGGTGTGGGTCAATCTAACGTCGAGACCGCACAGGCCGCCTCGATCAACACCGATACGGCGATGCGTTGGAACGAATATTGGTGGCAGGCCCAACTCGCGCACAACCGTGCCGAACGCGACCGGCTCACGCTTCGCCAGGCCAGGGATTCCGGCGCGGGCGCGGCCATCGAAAAGCGCCTCCACGAGAGCCCCACCGACGCCGACATCACTAGCGGCGACGCGTTGAATGCTGCCCTGGACCAGCTCTCGAACCCGCGGGTTCACTCCTCGGCGCTGAAACTTGCGACGACCAAGATCCCCGGCAAAGTCATCCGCAAGATCCCCTTCGTGAACGCCAGCGAGGCCGTGACGATCTCGCTCGACCAGCTCACGACCGAAGGCGGATGGCCCGCCGGACTCAAGGGCGCGGGCTTCGACGACCATCGCAAGGCCTATTACAACGCGATCCACAAGGCTCTCAAGGAAGACACCGAAGGCGAGATCAGCGCGACCACCATCAAGGAGGTGCGGGATAGCCTCGGCAAGATCAAGACCGCGCTCGCGGCGAATCCACCTGCGGATCGGGTCATACGCTCCGAATCCGAGAACTACCTGAAGGCTCTCTACGGCATGACCCGGATGCTCGAACGGCCCGACATCGAAAAGGTGTTGGCCGAGCTCGATACCATCAAGGAGACGTCACTGGGGAATCTCCTCGGTTTCATGCAGACGTTCAACCTCCGGTTCGGTCGGCCGACGACCCCGGATCAGCGGCTCGCCTATGAATCCCTTTACCCGTTAGTCGATGACATTCGCGACAAGGTCGTGGCCGGCCTCGACACCGGAAAGGACCGGGAAGTCGCCAAGACCAACGACGCTCCCCCGCCGCCGCCGAAGCCGTTCAAGCCCGCCGAGTTCTTCAACGAGATGAAGCTTGACCACCTCGACGGCCCGCACCGGGTTCTTGATAGGTCTGAGTCGAAGTGACGTATGACGGAACGTCAGTCGAAAAAAATAGCCCCACCCGCCCCGGAATCTCCGGGGCGGGCGGGGCT
>JAYUFP010000041.1:0-8302 GCA_043738665.1 Isosphaeraceae bacterium | reverse complement strand
ATACCACGCAGCTCACAGTTGGACCTCCACCATCGCCGGACCTCGGGGGGCGATTCTCCGAGGAATTGATTCCCGCGGCGAAGTCACTTCGGCCGAGCGTAATCGTTGGCATGCCACGTTGGCGGCTAAGTATCTCCGGGCCGCTCGATACCCCTGGCTCTCCGTTGAACCAGACCCAACCGAGCCTGAATGAGCAGGCTTGCGTTGTTTTTTGTCCGTTTACTACGGGAAGGCCGTGCGGAACGGCTGAGACTGGGCCGCGCGGGTTGAGTACAGCCCGTGGCACCCGGGTCCGTCTTTCCGGCCGCCATCTCGGAAGCCATCATCAGCTCCCGTGTTTCAATGCGTTCGCTCATCCGGACCCGGAATCAACCACGTCGCGATAGACCTCCGCCAGACGCGCCGCGTGTGTCGACCACGAAAAGAGCCTGGCGCGCTCGAACCCTCGTCCTTGTCGGGCTTCTCGAGATTCCGCCGTTTCAGAAAGCAACTCAATCACCGCGTTCGCCCACGCGTGAACATCCCCCAGTTTACAATACGTCACCGCGTCTCCGCCGACCTCACGTAAGACCGGCAGGTCGGTCGCGATCACGGGGACTCCGCACGCCAGGGCCTCGACCACCGGCAGGCCGAAGCCCTCCGCCTCGCTCGGCATCAAGACCACCCCGGCGCGTCGATACACGGCCGCCAGCCCCGCGCGGTCTTTCGACGAACTGGGGTCGAACGGTGGGAGCGTCAGCACCCGGTCGCGAATCCGCAGCGCGACCGCCTGACTCTCCTGAGCCGGCGTCAGCTCGCCGCCGACCTTGACGAGCCTCACGTCGGGCCGCGACTTCGCGACGTCGGCGAAGACCGCGAGCAAAACGTCGATCCGCTTCCGCTCGATGTTCGAGCCGACGTGGAGGAGGTACGTCGGTGACGACTCCACGGACCCGAGCCATTGCTTGACGCGCTCGTCGGCCTCCGGATCGACCCGGGGCGAACATTCCGGGTGGACGGCCAGGTACACGACGTGGAGCCTTTCATATGATAGTAGCTGAAGGGCCGCGAGCGCGTCGCGCGTGGCCACGCTGTCGCAGGCCACCGCCGCGGCTTTCGCGAGCCCCGCCATGACGTGTCTGATCATCGCGCGGAACCACGCGGGCCTCGGATAGAGTTCGGGTTCGAGGACGTAGCGAAACGTGTCGATGTCGTGACACGTCACCACCGTCCGTCCCGCCGGGAGCGCGTGGACGAGCTGACTGTAACTGTGATCCACGACATGGAAGACGTCGAATCGTCCGGATCTCACGATCGGCTTCAACGCCCGGGGGTAATCCCACATCCGATTCAGCAGGCGATCGGCGTTGACCGCGAAGCCGGGAGCCGATCGGCCGAGGATCGGCACCTTCCGGGCGCGCTTCCGAAACTCGGGGCGGAACCGCGTGACCTCATGTTCGACCGGATCGAGATGCGTGGCGATCATCTCGGCGACAAGGTCCATGCTGGGCCACCCCTCCTCGACGTAATCGCAGAGCAATACCAGCTTCACGAGCCCATCCCCCGCAAAAGGCGAATCCGCGAGCGCCACTTCTCTTTCTCGTCCGACGGGACAAACAGCACGACGCCCGCCGTCAGGACGCCCAGGGCGACCGCGCCGTCGATCGCGGCGAGGAGTTTCCACGAGAGGGGGCTGAGCGTCGGAGCCAAGGGCCAGAGCGCGGCGGTCGCCGCCACTCCGAGGACCGCCGGCATCCCGGCCGCCTTCGCCAGCGGCAAGACGGGCGTACCGAATTCGCGCCGGAGCAAGAGGGGCAAGGTCCAGAGCCCGACGGCGGCAAGCCCCATCGTCGTCCCCAAGAGCGGCCCGGGAAGTCCCATGGACCGGGTCAGGAGGAGGCTCGCCGAGAGATTCACCACCGCGGAAGCGACCGCGGGGCCGACAAGTACCCGCGTCTTGCCCGTCGCCGAGAAACACCAGGCCCAGAGCGATTGCTCGGCGAGCAAGAACGCATTGAGCGCCGCGGCGACGGTGACGAGGTCGCCTCCGTAGTCGAAATCGGCACCCATCCAGAGTCGGACGAATTCCCGGTTGAACGCGACCGCGGGGCAGAGTCCCGCCGCCGCGAGGATCGCCACGATCCGGGTCATCTCGATGAGGCGTCGATTGAAGACGTCTTTCCGTCCTTGCGCGTGAAGCTCCGCGAGCGCCGCCCACGAGGCGCTGCCGACACTCTGCAACGCCCCCTGCCCTGCGACGATCAACCGCTGCGTGATCGCCAGGGAGGTCACCCGTGACGCCCCGAGCATCCCGCCCACCACGAGATTATCGGCGAGCAGTCCGACCCTCGAACCGATGTTCAGGATCAACGTCGGGGCACTCAACGACCGGATCGCCCGCGAGACCTCGTCGCGAGGCGGCTGGAGGAGTGTCGCGAGCCGGATCGAGGGCTCCCCCCGCAGCGCGATCGCGGCCAGCAGCAGGCTCCCCCCCCAGACGCCGGCCACCTGCGCCGCCGCTTGACCCGTCATGCCCCAGCCTTCGCGAGCGAGGAAGAGCGAAAGTCCGGTGATCGCCAGCGACTGCGCCGTCAGGGCCAGATTCACGACATAACCGCGCTGCTTCGCCTCGATCAACGCCCGCAACGGCAGCAACCCCAGCGACAGGAACGCGAGCAAGCCCAAGACCCAGGCCCACCGCAGGTCGATGAGTTCGGCACCTGAAAGGTCGCGTGCAAAGACGGGAATGAGAGGCGTGAGCGAGAGCCCCAGAGCGACCGTCATGACCGAGACCCGGGCATAGGAGCGGGTTCCCGCCGAGACGGTCTCTCGAAGCAGAGCAAGATCCCCCTGCCCGGCGGCCCTCGCCAGGAGCGGGCCGACCGCGCCCCCGAGTCCCAGTTCAAGCAAGGTCAGATACCCCTGCCCGTCCGCCACCACCCGAGCCCCCCCGTAGCGCTTCGGACCCAGCCACGCCACAAGACTCGGCGACGCCTTCAAGGCCACGAGCATCGTCACGACCAGGAACAGTGCCGAGGTCCCGAAGTTCAACAAAGAGCGGCGCACTCGCAAGGAATCTACCTCGGGGACGTTGGCGAAGCCCGGGCGGCTTCATTTTCGACTTGGGGTTCCCGGAATGTCCGATGCCCGATGGTCAATGACCAAGAAATGAGCCCGCGACCTTCCCCAGATCCCTTCGTCTTCCTTCGCTCATCGGCCATCGGCCATCGCTCATCGGCCATCGGCCATCGGGCATCGGGCATCGCTCATCGGTCATCGGCCATCGGCCATCGGTCGTCGGCCATCGGCCATCGCTCATCGGCCATCGGCCATCGGCCATCGGTCATCGGTCATCGGTCATCGGCCATCGGCCATCGGTCGTCGGCCATCGGTCATCGGTCATCGGTCATCGGTCATCGGTCATCGGTCATCGGTCATCGGTCATCGGTCATCGGTCATCGGTCATCGCCAATCTCGGTCCCTCGAAAACGAAACAGCCCTGTCGGCGGAAGGGAAGGGCCTTGACGGTTTGGTCCTCAATATGATCGATAGAGGGGAACCCTGGTAGCCTTTCGTTGAAATCAGGACGTTTGATGATTCCCGACGGATTGACCCTCTCACCAACGTGGAACCGCAATGGAAGAAGGACCGGAGCCGCAGGAGTGGGTGGAACGCGCCGCCGAGGAACACCGCCACAACGAACACGCCCAAAGCGAAGGGCACGCGGCCGAGGCGGCGAAGCCTTCGCCGAGGACGTCGGCCGTCACGGCGGCGGTGCTCGCGGTGCTGGCGTCGATCGGGTCGCTGTTCTCGGGCCACGCCGCCAACCAGGCGATCCTGGCACAGAGCAAGGCGACCAACCAGTGGGCCTACTTTCAGTCCAAGAGCACCAAGGGCCACCTTTATGAAGTGGCCGGCGACCTCATGAAAGCCCTGGCCCCCGGCTCGGGGGCGCAGAGCGTGGGTCCGATGCCCAACGGCACGCTCGCGAAGTTCGGCGCGGAAGCCCAACGCCACGAAAAAGAGAAAGAGGAGATCCGCCTTCACGCCGAGAAGCTCGAAGAGGAGAGCCGCGAGGAACTCCACAAGCATCATCGGTACGCGACCGGCGTGGCGATGCTCCAGGTGGGGATCGTCCTGGCCTCGGTCTCGATCATGGTCCGCTACAAGGCGCTCTACTACTTGAGCCTCCTCGCGGGGATGGTCGGGCTGGTATTCCTGTTGATGGGTCTGGCGGGGTGAGGCTGGACTCTTGAAAAAAAAAGTTCGGCCCGGCCAATCGGCGCGTTCCTTTCGATTGTGCCGCGGCCTTTTCGAAATCGTGCGTCGAGCACATGAAACGGCCTGTTTTCCACACCTGGAGCCGGGCCGCCCCGCCACGCTGAAAGTCGGCTTCGACGCGATCAACGGCCGCGGCGAGTCGTCCCGCGTCAAATTCGAGGACTTCAGCCCGACCGAAGGCAAGTCCGCCGCGAGCGCCAAGGCCAAGGCGAACGGTCGTTGAGACGTCAAGCGTTTCGATCTCCTTGATCCCCGGCCTGAGGTCACCGAGAATGACCGGAAGGTCGGCAGGATCAAGGAGACGCTCCATGCTTCGAATCGTGAGTCGTGGATTTTCGCTCGCCGGATTGTCAGGCGCGCTCCTGATCGCCCAGGCTCCCGTCGCGCGATCGCAAGAGCCGAAGACGCCGGTCGCTCCATCGACGCACGTCGGCTCGGCCGAACTGGTCAAGACTTACAAGGAAAACTGCGCGGACTGCCACGGCGACAACGGCACAGGCAACCGGACGCGGAAGCGCATGCCGGGCATCCCCGACTTCACCAGCCTGGCCTGGCAGATGTCGCAGACCGACCTGGAGATCGCCCACCGGATTCTCGACGGCCACGAGCCCACGATGCCCGCCTACCGCGACGAGATCTCCAGGCCGCAGGTGCTGGCCTTGAGCGTTTACGTCCGGGCGTTCTCGATCAACGCCTCGATACCCTCTCCCGCCGGGCCTAGCGCGCGGATGTCCTCCGTGAACCTGTACCGGGCCTACTGCCTGGCCTGCCACGACGCCGGCGGCCGGGGCGCCACGATCCGCAAGGCCATGCCCGAGATCCCCGACTTCGCCGACGCCAAGTGGCAATCCTCGCGCACCGACGCCGAGATCCGGCACTCGATCCTCGAAGGCAAGGGGAAGTTCATGCTCCCCATGAAGGACAAGCTCGGCCTGGCCGACGCCGGGCGGATGGTGTCCTTCCTGCGAGGCTTTCGCGACGGCGAACAGGCGGTCGAACTGGAACCCGAGAAGCCGGCCCCCGCGGCGGCCGTGGTGGCCGTACCGATTCCGGCGTCTCCCGTTCCCGCGGCGGCGGCCGCGCCGCGTTCGAGGTCGAGGTCGAGGTCGAACCTGGGCGTGGTGACCCGCGTGTACCGGCAATACTGCCTGACCTGTCACGGTGTCGACGGCAAAGGCGCCGAGATGCGGCCCGGCATGCCCACGCTGCCGGACTTCACCGGCAAGACGTGGCACGAGTCCAAAACGGACGAGCAATTGACCGTGTCCGTGCTGGACGGCAAAGGGGGTTTGATGCCGTCCTTCCGCGACCGGGTCAATCCCGACCAGGCGCGCGAGGTCGTCGCCTACGTCCGCTCTTTCGGACCCGCCCATGCCGAGCCCGTCGCGGCCGCGCCGTCGAGCGAGTTCGAGAGCCGCCTGCAACAGCTCCAGCAGCAGTGGGACGCGGTGGAAAAGCAGATGAAGGCGCTGTCCGCCAAGCCTCGCGTTCCCTGAGTCCCGGTCACGAAAAGGGTCGGAGTGGCATTGCACGCGCCGACGCGGTTGAAATTCCCACGTCATCCCCGGTCGAACCGGTTCAGGATGCCCTCGATCCCGTCGGCGTGGATCTTCCATGACTCCGCCGAATAGCCTCCCGAAAGCACAATGGCCACGGGGATCTTGCGTTCCCGGGCCATGGTCACCACGGTGAGGTGGCGCTCGGCGAGTTCGCCCATCGTCAATTCAAACTTCGCCAAGGGGTCTTTCGCGTAGGGGTCGGAACCCGCGTTGTAGATCAGGAGGTCAGGCCGCGCGGCGTCGAGTGCCGCGGGCAGCGTTGTGTTTACGAGCTCCAGGTATTCGACGCCCGTAAGCCCGGCCGGGACCGGGCGCGGAAAATCCTCGGGCTCCTTCCGGTCCGGAAAAATGTCTTCTTGGTAGAGGTCGTGGATCGTGGCCCACGGCCAATCCTGAATGGCCGAGGCTGTGCCGTTCCCCTGGTGGGCGTCGAGGTCGATGACCATCACCTTGCCGACCTTCCCCTCATCGTGGAGCGCCTTCGCCGCGATCGGCACGTCGGCATCGACGCAAAACCCGCCACCCCACCCTGCCGCGGCGTGGTGGAAGCCTCCGCCGAGGTTGACCGCGACCCCGTGCTCCAGGGCGAGACGACACGCCATCACCGTACCGCCCGTCGCGTGCCTCATCGGGCCGAGGATTCGCCAGTCGAGAACGCAGGCGGGCAGGCGACGGGCGATCGGGACTTCCAGGATCTCCGCCAAAGTCCCGGAACGCCCGAGCGATCGCAGATATTCCGGCGAATGGACCCGGAGCAGGTCTTTCCGTGAGACAGTGTCCGGTCGCGTGAATTCTCCAGGACGGCGAAGGCCTCGTGAAATCAAGGCGTCGTGGATCCGGCGATATTTCCTGCGATCGAACGGGTGCAACCGCTCCAGGCCGAACGCCGTGATGTTGTAGGACGGGGCGTAGACGAGTGGGATCATGAGCCTTGACCATCAGGTGACTGATCGGATCGAGACATCAGCGTTCATGGCTTGAATGGGAAAAAATCGCGCGCCAAGCCGTGAGGCGAACAGCGGAAGCGGCTTGCTCGACTCGGTTTGAGCTTCCGGAGTCGGCGTTCGGCATGGCGGAACGGCCCGAAATCGCCGGTTTTCAAGGGCCGATCGACGACAAGGCTTTTCGTCACCCTTTCAATAGTCATTAGCGTGCAATTCTTTCCGTCCCGGGGCGTGACCCCGGGGGCTTTCCAATGACCATGAAGGGCCGCGTTAATGATCCCGCCGAAAATTACTCCGATGAAACGGCTTGCCTGCGGCCCCGACTTGGTCTCCGATAAAGTGGGTTATCCGAACCAAAACCATCCCGGTCCATGCGTGCATGAAAAACCGCTTCCGTCGACAGTCCGATCGTGATAGACTGGTCGGGACTAGTCGCAATCAGGAGTGGATGATGCACACCGTCGGATCTTACGAAGCCAAAACCCACCTGCCCCAACTTTTGGAACGGGTCGAGCACGGCGAAACCATCACGATCACCCGCCACGGCAAGCCCGTCGCCCGGCTGGTCCCCGCCGTCGCCGGAATTTCCCGGCCCGACGTCGCCGCCGCGATCGCCGCCATGACCGAATTCCAGGAACAGGAAGGGCCGACGCTCGGCGGCAAGATCACGATCCGCGATCTCATCAACGAAGGACGACGCTAGTGCCCGCCATGCCGCCACTGGACGGCTCCGAATCCCTGGTCATTGATTGCTCGGTTACGATGGCCTGGTATTTTAAGGATGAAGCCACCCCCTACACCAATGCCGTGCGGGCGGCACTTGCGGCCAAACGTGCCGCCGTGCCCGCACTCTGGCCGCTGGAAGTGGCCAACGTGCTGCTCATGGGCGAACGCCGCAAACGCTCCACCCAGACCAAAGCCACCAAATGGCTCCGCTTTCTCACGGCGTTACCCATCGCCGTCGATGTCCAGACACCGGATCTGGCTTTCGACACCATCCTGAGTCTCGCCCGTAGCCACAAGCTCACCACCTACGACGCGGCCTACCTGGAGCTGGCGATGCGGCTCGGCGTACCGCTCGCCGCCAAAGACGATGCCCTGGAAAAAGCGGCCCGGGCGGTGGGCGTTCCCCACTTCACACCGCCGGGTACGCCATGAACGAACTCGTGCCAACCACGGACGCGGAGCCGATCCCGGCCTTTACCGGTGGCCAGAACGTCGGTGATTTACGCCAGGCCATCACCCAGGCCGTTGCCGCTTGGCTTCTCCGCACGCCCTCGCCCCACACCCGCAAAGCCTACGAGCACGATGTGCGGCAATTCCTTGCCGCCGGCGGCATCGCCTCCGCGCGATCTTTGGGGTCCGGCCTCGGAACGGACAACATTATACGCTAAGCCCTGACGTCGATGCAGAACTCGTATTCCGACTGGGTGCGCCAAGGGATTCTGGCATTGTCTCCATTGCGCGTTCGTCTTCGCCCTGAAAGGGCGACACAGGAGAGCCCGGGGCAACGCCCCGGGTTGCCCGAAGCGCCCAAAA
>JAYUFP010000040.1:0-8304 GCA_043738665.1 Isosphaeraceae bacterium | reverse complement strand
TGAGGTTTTGGGCGCTTCGGGCAACCCGGGGCGTTGCCCCGGGCTCTCCTGTGTCGCCCTTTCAGGGCGAAGACGAACGCGCAATGGAGACAATGCCGTAATCCGTTGGCGCACCCAACCGGCTTGGAATCATGTGCCGGGAAGAAAAAGGTGTTGGGTATCGTTTTCGAAGGTCAAGACGGTCTTGACAGGGATCACATGTCGGTTACCGTCGGCGAAAATCATCGGCCGACGGGTCATCGAGCGACCTCGTGGTCTTCGCGGTCAGCCGGACGGTATCGGCAGACCACGCCACCGCCACACGTACACGGAGGTCACGCGATGTCGACGATCCTGCAACGCCTGAACCGATCAATCACGACCCGCATCCGGGCCGACGCGAGTTCGCCCCCGGCCGGGCCTGAGCTTGCGAAATCGCACTTTCCGCCGATCTTCTCGTGGTTCCAGACCGCCGGCCAGGCGATCAACGACCGGGGGATCTTCGTCGGCTGTCCGCTCGAACTTTTCGAGCTCACCGCGCGCGACCCGATTTGCCTGGCGCTCATGGAAGGCCTCAAGCCCGATTCCTCCGTCCTCGAAATCGGCTGCGGCTGTCTGCGGGTCGGCTACTGGTTCGTCCAGTTCCTGAACGCCGGAAAATACTGCGGGGTCGAGCCCAACACACGGATGTTGGACGCCGGCCGGGAACTCTTGCTCGGCCCGATGGAGGACGCGAAACAGCCGCGGTTTTCCCACAACGATCAATTCCAGTTCGGTGAATTCAAGACGACCTTCGATTATGTAATCGCGTTCTCGATCTGGACCCACGCGCCGAAGATCCACGTCGCCAAGATGCTCGACGAGTTCCAGAAGGTCGCGAACCCCGGAGCCAAGCTGATCACGACCTGGCTGAGCCCTCGCCCCGGAATGCCCGACTATCAAGGCACGAGCTGGGTCGGCCGCAGCCACCAGTCCGACGAGCCCGGCTGCGTCGCCCACAGCCAGGACTGGATCCGGGACGCCGCCGCCTCTCGCGGCCTGAAGGTCGATTTCTTCGAAGGCTTCGTGACCGTGCAGCAGAACTGGGCGGTCTTTTCGTGCCAGTGAGAGGCTCGGTCCTATCCTTTGGGCAGTAGCCCATACAACGCCAGGGTTCCCGCGCCGCCGACGTAGACCTTGCCGTTGGCAACCGTGGGCACGCTGAACTTCACGAATGCGCCGGGGAGGTCTCGCGAGCCTGCCTGAAGGCTGTTGTAAAGCTCTTCATCAATGTGGTTCGCGTTGTAGGCACGAAGGGTCGCCGCGCCTCGGGCTTTGTCGCTGGTCAGGGTCCAGACGATCCCATTGTTCGACCCGTTGGCCGAGACGCTCGGGCTCGCCCCCGGGAACGCTTCGAGGTGTGACGCGGTCAAGGGCTTCGGGGCGATCCGGCCCCCGTCGAGCATGAAGGCCTTGAGCACGTCCCCCTTGAGCTTGGTCTCGGCCTGATCGACGGTGCCCACGTAATAGAGGCGGCCGTTGAAGTACGCCGGGGTATCGAAGACCGCGGGCAACGCCCCCGTAAGTTTCTGAACGACCTTGTCCCGCTTCGAGTACCCGCCGAGCCTGTCGCGATTGAGGAGATAAAGCGTGCCGTCCTTGCCGCCAGTGACCAGCAGGTGGGGGTGTGCGCCGGGCTGGTCGGGCAGGAGCGCGACGCCCCCGGAAGCAAGGTCGAGGTCTTTGGCCGCGAGCTTCGCCTGGTTCGAAGGCGCGTAATAGTCGACGACATTGAGCTTGCCTTTGCCCGGCGCGAGCTTCAACACGGAGTCGCCGAAATCGCCCTTCAGGCCCACCGGATGAAACGTGCCGTTGCCCGTCGATAGATAAATATTTCCATATCCATCGGCGGCGGGACCGCCCCCCGACATCCAGATCCCCGCTTTCGAGCCGTTCGGGGTCGCCACGAACACCGAGGCCTGTTTCAAGGTCTTCGCGTCGTAGCCGAGCACCCAGCCGTGGTAAGGCCCGTGGTCCGAGAACGACGCCGAGGCGATGTAAACCACGCCGTTGCTCAGGAGCAACGCCGAACGCTGGTTCTGCCATCTCGCCTGATAGGATAGGGTGCCGCGCAAACTCCCTTTTCCGCTCCCGCGGACGTTCGCCTGAAGGCTCACCGGGCCGCCGAGCGACTCGGCCCCGGTCGCGAGGTCAAGCGCGTGAAGCTGCTGCGTGAAGCCGACCGCGCCGGTCTTCGAGACGGTCTTAACCACCGAGACGACGTACAAATGCCCGTTCGCCGGGTCGATGACCGGGGTGCCGGTGATGCCGATCTCGGGATAAATGTCGATCGTGTCGACATCCTGACTCGACTCGGTCGAGACCCCCGCGGCGGGGTTGATGAAGCCGTCGTGCCAGAGCAGGGCGAGGGTGTCGGCGTCGAACGCATAGACGCTGTCATGCTCGGTCGCGACGTAAACGACGTTGCGGACCCCGACGCCCGGGATCGCCACCCCCGTCTTGACCAGGGGTTGCGCATAAACCTGACCGTCCACCGCGACCTGACGGAGTTTGCCGAACGTCGAGGCGTTGACGTTGGCCGCCGTTAGCGTGGTCTCCGCGAGATTCGCCCCCAGGCGGGAATTGTCGTTGTGATACGTGAGCACATCCACCGAAGGCAGGAGCCGCGATTCGAGCCGCTCGGACGGGCGGCCGAGGGCCACGTCGATCGGGATTCGCATCGGCCGCTTCCTCTCGGCTTGCTCTCGCTTCATCATAGGCTCCAACAATCATGACGAGATCGACGGAATCAGGCACTTCGCGGTATCGTCAGAATCCTCGGGCGTTAATGAGGAAATTCGCCTCCCAGATCATTCGTTTGGGTTCTTCCAATGTTCCGGGCAACTGGGTGATCTGAACCGAAAATGATCGGTTATCGACGTCCAATGGCGAACAAAACCAGCTAAATCGGCCATCGGCCATCGGCCATCGGCCATGACGGGGGGTCAACCGCCTGGAACACCGGAAGCGCCTTCGTTTGTACACGCAAAGATCGGGAAAGCCCTCACGGAGAATCTCCGGCGGCCGATCCCGATAAAATCAAATGTCGCTGTAATAAGCACAAATTAGGAAGATTTTTCTTGCGTCGCCTCTTCGGGACGATTCAAATCCTTGAAGGTCGAAGGGGTCGTGTCGAAATCAAAGGCTTGAAAGACTCCGGCGCGGCCGACGGGAGGATCGACTGAGACGGACGAGAGGGACGCTTTTTTGAAGCCGCGGCGAGGTTTCCACAGACGAATGACCCCACCCCGTCCGGCCGCGATGCCAATGCCAATGCCGGACGCGGGGCCGAGACGGCTCGGGCGTCACGGAGGCGGGCTCGGTCCCCTCGCGCGATGACCAGCCGCGGCGTGTCAACCCAAGGACCAAGTCTCATCTCATCTCGCCCAAGTACGGGCAGGGGCCACCATGGCGGAAGCCACGATCAACTACGACGACGCCGACACGTACGAAGCGAACATCCTGACGCTCCGAACGCTCCTCACGACGGGCGGGCGCCGCGCCAACAAGAAAAAGCCCGTCGAAATCGACCTCTCCATGTTCGGCGGTACGCTCACCGTCTTCATGCAGATGAGCAACCTTTACATCACGGCATTTCTGGGGAACAAGAACTACTATTACTACAAACACGACGCGGACAACTCGGTCAAGACCATCAACCCACCCAAGAATACCAAGTCGAACGCCTGCGACATGTCGACCAACTATTCTTTGTGCGGGTCGGTCTGGACGACGAAGTTGACCGGGCAGGACATCGCCGACGCCATCGCGAAATTCGCCGCGGCCGGCGACAAATTCGTGTACGGGGAGAAGGAAAAATATCTGTGGTCGAGGCTTGCGATCTCGGCGGTCGAGGCCACGCGCTTCGTGAACGTCCTCGCCGCGGTCAAGGGGACGCTGGCCGACTACGGGCAGCTCGATCTCGCACCCTACAAGGCCACGATCAACAACTGGGAAGGCGCGGCCCAAAACGACGCGAACGTCGCCGTCCGCATGTGAGTATCACGACAGGTCGTCCCGACCGGGGTCTTGATTCCGCCCGCCAATGCCGACACCAACGCTCTCGAACCGGAGGAGGATTCCTTGCCGATCTACATGCAATACAGCGCCATCAAGGGCGACGTCACCGCCGCGGGTCACGAGACCTGGATCGAGCTCACCAGCTTCGAGTGGGGTGTGAACCGCGACCTCAGCAGCCCGACCGGCGGCTCTTCGGACCGCGAGTCCGATGCGCCCCGCGTGAACATGGTCGGCATCACCAAACCCACCGACGTCGCCACGGTCAAGCTCCTTGACGAATCCCTCCAGGGCGAGGGCCAGGAAGTCACCATCGACTTCTGCAAGACCGACAAGGGGAACCTGAGCGTCTACCTCTCGTTCGTCCTGAGCAACACCATGATCGGCGACTACACCACCCGCAGCGGCGGCGACCGCCCGGACGAGTCGTACTCGCTGAACTTCACCAAGTTCCAGGTGGGAATCACCCCGTCGGCGGCGGATGCGGCGGCCGGGGCACCCGCGGCGATCAGCTACGACATCGGACTCGCGAAAGTCGTCTGATCCGAGCGGTCATGACGCGACCGGAAAGTGATTCCGGAGTGGAACGCCACGGGGTTGACGCGTTCGGCTTCGGAATCGCGACGGGTTCATCCTTAGCCCGCGAAACGGGCGGGATCACGTCGTGTCACGCGATATTTCACGCTTCTCGCTTACAAATTCGCCAGAGCGGCGCGGACCTCGCGCACCGTCTGAAACCGGTCCTCTTTCGCCTTCGAAAGACATTTCCGGCAGAGGTCGTCGACCCGGGCGGGGAGGCCGGGACGGAGGCTCGAAGGTGGAGCGACCGGGGTCGCGCTCAAGACCTCGCGGAGGACGTCGGCCAGTCGGCGGCCCGCGAACGGGGGTCGGCCCGTCAACAGGGTGAAAAGCACCGCCCCGATCCCGTAAACGTCCGTGCGTCGGTCGATCGATCCCCAGGCGGGGGACGCCTGCTCGGGGGCCATGAAGGGCGCGGTCCCTTCGATTTCAGCGGCCCAAGGGGTCTCC
Source organism: Isosphaeraceae bacterium (assembly GCA_043738665.1). Classification (GTDB taxonomy): domain Bacteria; phylum Planctomycetota; class Planctomycetia; order Isosphaerales; family Isosphaeraceae; genus JAYUFP01. Next base: position 3,240 of record JAYUFP010000040.1, on the reverse strand, counting down.
CCGAGGAGTGATCGCGAGAGGCCGAAGTCCGCGACCCGGACAGTCCCGTTCTCGTCGAGCAAGAGATTGGCGGGCTTGAGGTCGCAATGAACGACCCCCATCTCATGAGCATATTCAAGTGCCTTGCAGACCTCCGAGACCCAACGGACCGCTTCGCCGACGGAGACGACCTCCTGACGACCGATCTGCGCGAGGTTGGGACCGCGGACCAGTTCCATGACGATGAAATAGGAGCCGCCGGGGGTCCGCCCCAGCCCCTCGGTCGCGACGATGTTCGGATGGCGAAGCCTTGCGACCGTCCCCGCCTCGGCGATGAATCTCCCTACGGCGACCGGGTGGCTCAGCAGCGTTTTCCGGAGGAACTTCACGGCGACGTCGCGGCCCGCAACGGCGTCTCGGGCCTCGTAAACCTTCCCCATCCTCCCCGCGCCAATCAGCCGCTTCAGCAGAAAATCGCGGTGAGAGAGCAAGGGGACGTCGGGGATGAACTCGACGGGTTCGCGACGGGGCGGAGCCGACGGGCGTGATTCCCCCCGGGGAGGCTCATCATCGACCGGGGTCAACTCGTCCGGGATCGGCCCCCGTCCTTCGTCGAATCGTTCGGCAAGGAGGTCTTTGACGAGGGAAAGCGAGCGCCGGACCGAGCGCTCCGAGCGACCGGTTTCCTCGGCGATCTCCGAGATCCGGTGCCCTTGCAACCGGAGTTCCAGCGCACGCCTGCCGAACGAATCGAGGTGCGAGAAGACCCGTTCGAGCTCGTCGGCAAGGGCGGCGGCGTCTTCGGGGGTCGGCTCGCGGGGACGTCCGCGGAACGCCCCTTCATCGACCCGATCGAGGGAGATTTCCAGGTCGACCGACCGGCGGCCCGCCCCCTGACTCCGCGCCTGTCTCAGCAACTTATGCTTGGTGATCGCCGCCAGGAGCCGCCAGAGGTCGCCGCTGCGGGCCAGCGTGTAATGACCTTCTCGCGCGTCGACGAAGAAGCTCCGGTAAACCGAGAGGACGACGTCCTCGGGGTCGGTCCGCCGCGCCAGCCGGGGCGAGAGCCGGCTCCTGGCCAGCGCGGTGAGGCGTTGAAAATAGCGGGCGAAGAGCGCCTCCGCGGCAAGGTCGTCGCCGCCTCGGTAGAGCTCCAGGAGGACAAGCGACGTCCACTCGACTCCGTCCGTGCCCATCGAAACCGGCTCCGATCTCTTTGAATCCGACCGCTCACCCTCATTCTAACAAATTCCGAGCCGACCCTGACCGCCCGCGCCCGAGAAAAGGCATTACCCCTGCGCGAAGGAGACAAAGCCGTTTTGAACCGGGAGCGAACGATGGCCTACGTGGTGACGGAACCGTGTTTCGGGTGCAAATACACCGATTGCGTTGTCGTCTGCCCCTGCGACTGCTTTCACGAAGGAGAACAGATGCTATTCATCGATCCCGCTCATTGCATCGACTGCGACGCCTGCCGGGTCGAGTGCCCGGTCGACGCGATCTTTTACGAGGAAGACGTGCCCGAAGTCTGGAAGGAATTCATCCCCCTCAACCGGGAAATGGCCGCGACCCTCCCGCCGATTTACGAACGGAACGAGCCGTTGGCGCGGCGGGAGGGAAAGTAGAGGTCGGGCGGCACGGTCATACGTAAAGCCTTAACGTGGTTGATTCAGGATACGGCCGCGTTCTGTACGGTCCGCTGTGCTGGGCTGATGAAAAGCTGGTATTGACGGTGCAAGAGGGTCGGTCTCGACATGCGTGTTATTGTTGCGCGAGATGGAATGACGACGGAGGCGAGCGATCCCTTTCCCCCCTTGCCAAGGGAGGGTTAGGGGGGGTGGGGCGTTCACCCCGTCAGTCAAAAACAACATGTTTAGGCTCGCGAGAGGGGGTCGGAAAGGCCGTGTTCGCGGGTCGTGCCAAAACCACCCCCCTAACCGCCCCTTCGCAAAGGGGGGGAAACCGGCGCGACGAAATCGGCAGGAACGCCCGGCTTGAACAAGACCACCTTTTCATCAGCCCACCGCTGTGCCCCCCTTTCAAGGTGATCGAATGTTTTAACGGAGTGAGCGGCTTCTTCAGCCCCGAAGCGGCGATGGTCAATAGCCAGGGGCGAAAGTTCGCTGACCGGAGATGCCAGGGCTGTTTCGTTTTCAATGAACCGCGATGGCCGATGGCCAACGGAAGACTGGGGGATCTAGGGTCGATCGCAGTCTCACTTCTTGATCATTGACCATCGGGCATCGGCTATCTTGAGAACTCCACGGCGAAAATGAAACCGCCCTGCCGGAGATGCCGTTACAGTTTGACATTGGCTTCGTTTTGCAAAACGGGTTCGGGTCGTTCGCTGACCGGAGATGCCGTTACAGATTGACATCGGCTTCGTTTCGGGAACACACTGGCCGAGCGTTGAAAGCGTTCAACTCGACCCGGATTCCCCAGTCAGACCGATTCGCTTCGTTTCGGGAATCGCGAGGCGAGAAAGTCTGCCCGCATAGTTTACCAACGGCTTCGTTTCGTTCGCGAGGCCGTTCGGTTCGTTTCGGAATCGCGACCTGACGTCGATCGACCGTCACGATCGGGCGCGACGTTTTCAGCGAGCGAATTTTCAAAGATCGAAGCGAGTGAACGAGAGGGTTCGTCGGCGAATCGCGAAGTGTTTGGTTCACAACACGTCGCGACGAATCGGCGAGGTTCGCGCCGATGTGATCGGTCGCGGTCCTTCTTTGGATAGTATCGAAAAAGGCGCGGCGGTCGGCCTTTGAAAAGCGGGTGGGGCGGGGAAGCGGAAAGATCCGGCGTCGGAGGTGTTTCGGAGAACGACGTGGACCAGGATCGGGTCTAGCTGCGTCCCCGTTTCACGTCCCCATGTCCCCCGTCCCCGTTTCACGTCCGAGAACGCATCGATTCGACGTTCATGGCCCTGGGATTTGGTCCTCAACATCTTCGGGCATCTCTTGCGTATCCGCCTCGCTCTGGCTTCCCGGGGTGCGGCTTACGGTCAAGGTTTCACCAAGTAGGGTTGCCGTGAATCGTCCACTCTCCATCTTGAGGGTCATCTCGGGTAGTTCTTCCGGTGATGGGATATGTTCCAAGAGGGCCTGAACGGGTCGATGGACATATTCGTCCAAGAACCGACTCATTGTTGGCCCAGCTAATGATTTGAGATACGTCCATGCTTCAGTTCCAACAAAAACCTCGCCCCCCGCCGCGATGAATTTTTTGCTAAGTTCTATGAGTTTTGGATTCGCCGTCGGGTCC
>JAYUFP010000039.1:0-2710 GCA_043738665.1 Isosphaeraceae bacterium | reverse complement strand
AAAAGCTTTCCGCCAAGGAAAAGGCAACGATCGCGGGCTGGATCGACCAGGGCGCGAAGACCTCGCGCCCGGAGCCGGAATCCCTGCCGCCGGGGCCGGTGTTCACCGACGAGGAACGCGCGTTCTGGTCGTTCCAGCCGATCAAACGCCCCGAGGTTCCGGTCGTCAACGCTTCGGAGAGGGTCCGGACCCCCATTGATGCCTTCCTTCTCCAGAAGATCGAAGCCAAGGGGCTCGCGTTTGGAGTGCAAGCGGACCGACACACGTTGATCCGACGGCTCACCTTCGACTTGATCGGCCTCCCGCCGACCCCCGAAGAGATTGCGGCGTTTTTTGATGATAAGTCGATCGACGCTTACGAGAAGGTCGTCGACCGGCTGCTCGATTCGCCCCACTACGGCGAGCGCTCGGCGCGACACTGGCTCGACTTGGCCGGCTATGCGGATAGTGACGGCGGAGCCGCCAACGACGCAGTGCGTCCTTATGCTTATAAATATCGCGATTACTTGATACGTTCCCTGAATGCCGACAGGCCCTGGGACGAGATGGTTCGCGAGCAGCTCGCGGGCGACGAACTCGTCACGTCGGCGAGAGAGAATCTCTCGGCCGAAGACCGCGAGCGCCTGGCCGCGACAGGCTTTCTGAGGATGGCCCCCGACACGACCGCCGAGCCAGGGACGGACGCGGTGCTGGCTCGCAATGACGTCGTCGCCGAGACGCTCAAGGTCGTCTCGACGTCGCTCCTCGGCCTGACCGTCGGTTGTGCCCAGTGTCACACCCACCGTTACGACCCGATCACGCACGAGGATTATCACCGTCTCCGCGCGATCTTCGAGCCGGCCCTCGACCCCACCAAGTGGAAAACCCCGACCCAACGCCTGATCTCGGCCTGGACGCCGACCGAGCGCGACCGGGCGTCGGCGATCGAGAAAAAAGTCGAGGAGATCAACAAGGAACGCCGCAAAGCGTTCGAGGCGCTCGTCGCCAAGGTTCTGGAGAAGGAACTGGCCCAGGCTCCGGCCGATCTTCGAAGCAAGCTTCGCGAAGCGCGCGAGGTCGCCGGCGCAAAGCGTTCCGACGAGCAGAAGGCGCTCTTGAAAACGTATCCCAGGGTGCTGGTGAACGTCGGCAACGTAAGTCTTTATGACGGGGCCGCCCACGGCGCGATCGTCAAGGAATTCGACGCGAAGGTGGCCGAAGGCCAAACAGGCCGCCCCAAGGACGATTTCATCCACGCGATGACCGAACCTGAGGGAACGCCCGCAACCACCCGGCTTTTCTTCCGAGGCGACCCGCATCAGCCAAGGCAAGAGGTCGTTCCCGGCGATCTGAGCATCCTGAATGCCTCGGTCGAAGCGACCGCCATCGCTTTGGACGACCCGGCGCTGCCGACTTCCGGCCGGCGCCTCGCGTACGCCCGACACCTCACCAGCGGCCGGCATCCGCTCCTGCCCAGGGTCCTGGTCAACCGGCTTTGGATGCATCATTTCGGAAGAGGGATCGTGGCCACCCCGTCGGATTTCGGCGTCCTGGGCGCGCGCCCGACCCATCCCGAATTACTCGACTGGCTGGCCGACGACCTCGTCCGCAACGGCTGGAACCTCAAGCGGTTTCACCGGTTGATCGTCACGTCGACCGCTTACCGACTTGCCTCCAGGCGCGAGCCGACGGCGGAGCGGATCGATCCCGACAACCGACTGCTCACGCGGATGTCGGTCCGGAGGCTCGAGGCCGAGGAGATTCGCGACGCGATTCTGGCGACCTGCGGTGGTCTCAACCGGACGACCTTCGGCCCTCCGTCCCCGGTCGCGCTCGATGAGGCGGGACAGGTCTTGATCGGTATCGACACCCGCGACGCCGCGGGACGCCAGACCGGCCCGCCGGGGCCGATCGGCGGCCGGGAATTTCGACGAACCCTGTATGTTCAGGTCCGACGGTCGCTCCCCTTGAGCTTTACCGAGCCCTTCGACGCACCGACGTTGACCCCGAATTGCGAACGTCGCGGGAACTCAACGAGTGCCCCGCAGTCGCTCACGCTGATGAATAGTGAATTCATGGTCATGCAAGCGAATCTATTTTCCGAACGCGTGTTCAAGGAAGTCGGCGCGGACCCCGCGGCGCAGGTCCGTCGGGCCTGGACGCTCGTGCTTGGCATCGAGCCGGGTGCCGATCAGGTCTCGAAGGCGTTGCGATTTCTGGCGGTGCAAAAGGCCGATTTCGCCGCAACTTTACCCGCCCCCGCGGAGCCCCCGCCGACGCGCATTGGGCGTCCCGTGAAGCGCGCGACGCCCGCCCCGCCGGGTGACCCGGCGAAATCCGCGCTCGCGACTTTAGGGCAGGCGCTTCTTGGGTCCAATGCGTTCCTGTATGTCGATTGACGTCGGAAAGCCCGCCGCGTGACGATGTCTTGGAGTCCGACCCGTGAATCTCGACACCCGCACGATCTCCAGCCGGCGACACTTTCTGGCCAGCCAGGGGATGACCCTCGGTCCGATCGCCCTGGCCTGGCTTTTGCAACGCGACGGCGTCGCGCGTGGGGCCGACCCCCGGAAGCCGAACCTCGAACGGCCGGTTTACGACCTCAAGCCCAAATCGCCGCCGAAGCCGCCGCGCGCCCGAGCGATGATCTCGATGTTCATGCAGGGGGGGCCGAGCCAAATCGACTTGTTCGACCCCAAGCCCGAGCTGACCAAATGGCACGGCAAGCCGT
>JAYUFP010000038.1:0-2715 GCA_043738665.1 Isosphaeraceae bacterium | reverse complement strand
CCGTTACTCTCTTCCTGAAGGCATCCCCTTATATCCGTAAGGTAGTGAAGGATGCTCCACCGTCCCGATGTACCAGCGGACGACCCCCCAGTGTGCCGACCGGGGCATCGAGACCAGGCCGATCAACGGGGAAGGGACGTCGACGCGGACGTCCCATACGCCCGCGCGGTTCACGGGTTTGCTGAAGCCGCTGGGGCCGGGTGCCCAGTAGTGCTCGACTCTCTGGGCCGACGTCTCCACGGCCATCCGTTCAAACACGATGTCATGATAGAACGCGGCGGGGTCCAGCAGCGTGAGCCGCTCCAGCCTAAGGCCGGTCGAGTCGCACAGAACCCGAGATGCCGCCGCCGCGATGATGCACCCTGAGCTTTGACCGATCATCTGAAGGCGCTGGGCCGACAGCCCCGCGCCCATGATCGCGGCGGCAAGCCGTTGCCCCTGGATCACGGCCACCTCGTGGTTGCCGGTCGGTTGAAGCTCCTTGACCGACGCGGCGCCCCAACTCCATGTCAGGACGTTGCAACGGTTCCCTTCGCGCCTCGCGACCACCGCGGCGAAATGATCGGCCATCGTCAGCCTAAAGACACTGGGTGCGGCGTTGGCCCCCTGGACGAAAACAAGAGTCGGACGAGAGCGGTCCGGCGGGTCGAAGGGACGTGCCCCCGCCGTCATGTTTACGAGAAGGCCGGGAGCCACATCCCGGCCGAACGTCATGTAACCGGCGCGTTCGCGGTTGGATCCGGCCAGCGCGGTGGCCGCGAGGAGGAGGAACGTCGGTGCCGTCATCATAAGTGCCCGTCGACTCGGGGTGAAGCTTCAAAAGGGAGACGGCCGTCAGGCGACCCGGTCGGGGCGGAAAGACGTCTAATCCTGCGCATCGACCACGAGGTCTGCGTGTCTTGAGCGTTTTTGGAACTCCCCTTCACGAATCGAGGTTGCCGGAAACATCAATCCGGCTATGATGATCGGGAATTCGCCTGGGAGGATCCCGTCGGCGATTTTTCCGCATTTCCGATTACACCCCTCGACCGAACTCACCCCTCAGACAGGGAGTCAAAGGGATGACCATGCGATCTCGCATTCACTCCATGTTCGTTTTCCAGGCGCTTGGGCTCTTGTGCTGGACGTCGGCCGGCTGCTCATCGGGAACCCCGTCCGTCGACCCCGCCGCCCCGGTCACGGCCGATGCCGACGCCGACGCCTCGGCTCCGACGCCCTTGCCCGCTCCCCAGCCTGCCACCCCTCCCTCGGCTCCCGCCGAGGTCGTTCTGGATCATTCGGCGCCCCAGGAACTGCCCCCGCTCGTCGAGGCCGTTGACCCCGCCGCGACAATCGACCCGACCGTCTCGAAGACCGCGACCGCAGTGGAAGGCGCTCATGACGGCGCCGAAGGCCGCGCCCCGGTCGTCCTCCCCGGCATCGACGCCGTGAACCAGGCCGAGACCGCGATCGGCCAAGGGGTGCGGGACGCCACGACCCGCGTGAAGTCGGGCGTCAAGCAGAACGCCGGCCAGATGGTCGAAGGAGCCGTCAAGGAAGTCAAGGACGCCGCCGGACAGATCGAGCGGAAGGCACGAGACCGCGTCGAGCAGGCCACGAACGGCATCGCCAAGTCGATCGACGCGAAGGCCGACGAAGTGAAGCAGGCGGCCAGGAAAACCGTCAAGAAGGGCATTGATAAGGCGAAAAGCGAACTGAACCTCGGCGAATACACGAAGCAACTCTCCGGCGCTCCGGAATCAAAGACGCCGAAGCCCTGATTGGGCGACCGTCCTCTTTGTAAGGTCCGATGCGCGCACTGCACGAAAACAAGACGGGCGTGAACGAGGTCTTCAACCTTGTCCACGCCCGTTGCGTTGCGGATGTCTTTGTCCGAACTCAGCGAAGAGGCCGAGAGATCGGGGCGGTCGCGTTAACCGGCGGGGTCGTCGCCTTCGCGCCGGTGGTCGTGGTGATCATGACGTTCAGCTCATCGACGACTTCGCTAACGTCCATCGTGTCACGGGCCAGGGCCACGGCGCGTTCACGAGCGGCCTCGTCGGCGACCGTGCCTCGCAAGAGCACTCCGCCCCCCTTCACGGGGTGGACCTCGATCTTGGCCGAGTTCAGCGCTCGGTCCCAGTGCAGCCGCGAATACACCCGGGCGGGGGCGTTCATGCGGTTGACTTCGGTCTTCATCGTCTCGAAGCCGCGGCGCATCGAGTCGCCGATCTCGCGGGCCTCGCGGCGAATGCCTCGGCCGACGCCGTCGAGTTTCTCTCCAAGGGTCTGCGCCACGCCGGCGGACTGCGCCTGAACCGCCCCCGCGCTACCCATCACCAGCAACGCGCCACCCACCGCCGGAATCCAACGTCGCGTGTTCATCCTTGTGTCTCCTCTTTGTGTTGACCGGCCTTCTCCGACAACCAACCCAACGGAATGGGCGTCATCCGTTCCCTTCGAACACGGCCGTGCGCGCGAAGGGGCCTGAGGGCATCGCCCGATCATCGGCCACAACTTATAACGACGGGCCGGAAGCGTCAAGGCGAGCTGCCTCGGTCGCAGGAGGATTGCAAAATCCGACGTTAACCCTTCTCCCCCCGGGAGAAGGTGCCGCGAAGCGGCGGATGAGGGGTCTTGGCTCATGATGGATTGCGGGGTGGTGGCTTGAAACCTTGTCCCCACGAGCCCGATCCGGGTGCCGCGGGTTGTACCCAACCCGTGCTCCGGCCGTCG
>JAYUFP010000037.1:0-2717 GCA_043738665.1 Isosphaeraceae bacterium | reverse complement strand
CGAACGGTGCCGGAATCCGTTGGCGCACCCAAGCTTTACATCGCGGCCGCCCTAAATTTTGGCGGCAAAGACCTTTATCGCCAGGCGAGGGCGATCTGGAAGGTCGCCCGCGAGGAAGACCCCCGCGCTTTCAGCGGCGTCAATCAGCTCGACGCCGGCACCAAGACCGTCCACGCGGCCTACAAGGATCTCCGCCGCCGGGACCGCTTCGGCGCGGGGTTCCGACCCACTTTTACGACGTCTGGTCGTTCAAACACGACCGCGCGTTCAGCATCCCCCACCCCGGCTCGATCCCCCCCGCGGTCGTCGCCCATACTCTGCATTATTACACGAGCCCGGGGGACATGGTCGTCGACCCCACGGCGGGCGGCGGCACGACCTTCGACGTCTGCGAATCGATAGGACGTCGTTGTCTTGCGTATGATCTTCACTCAGTACGTCCTAAAATACGTCTGCATGACGTAAACAATGAGCTTCCGTCGGAAGCCCACGGATGCGACTTGGTATTCCGCGATCCGCCGTACCACACGATGCTGGCGCGGCGCCACGGGGCTGACGGATTCGCCAACGTCCCACTGAGCGGCCGGGTCGCGTTTCTCGAGCGTCTGGCGGCGAATTGCGATCGCGCGTTAAGGCCCGGTGGTCATGTCGCGCTTCTCGTCGCCAACCAGACGGAGAAGAATCTGCCTGCCGGTCACCGCTATCTCGACCACGCCGTTCTCGGCTATCAGGCCCTCGTCGCCTCTGGGTTCATGCCCGATCGCCGGGTAAGTTGCCCGATGGACGGGGCCGACCTCCCCCAAGCATGTGAAGAAAGCGCGCGCCGAAGGCCGAATGCGAGGCCAGGTCCGCGACCTTTTGATCATCCGAAAGCCATTAATTTAAATGACTTACGACAAGGGTTCGCCGCAGGCCAGCTCGTGGACCTTGCTCCGTACGAAGGGGTTTGAGAGCGTCGGATTCCGTCGCACGATCGGCTCGGCGAGCGACTCGATGGCGCGTCGGAGGAGGGCTTGAAGTTCGTCGGGCCGCAAGCTGTTGATCACGAGGTTAATCGCCGATTCCTCTTCCTTACGTACGTTTTCCTCGCGCTGACGTTCTCTCTCCGTCTCAAACGTGCGTAAACGGGTTTCCAATTCCCGTCTCCGGGTCTCCAGCCGCAAGGCGACCTGGGGGAGCAGGTCGTAGCCGTCTTCGATCCCCGCGCGGATGTAGCCTGGGCCGTTCTGAAGTTTGCCCTGGCTCTGGAGATAGAACGCGTTCATCAAGACTTTGGCGACCGCCTCGGGGTTCTTTTGCGAAGCGATGTTCTCGGCAAGCCGCTTTGGGATTCCCTGATCCGTAAGCAATTCTTGCAAATCAACCGCAACAAGAAGACGCCCATCGGCCGACAAACGGAAGGGTGTTCCCGGAATTGGGATGCTGTTCGTGTCTTCTCTCGTCACTGGTTCTTGGTTCGGCCTACCCTCGCGACCACCCTGGCCGAACAACTGGGCCAGACCGATATAAGATTCGAGACCGGCTTTGGGGACAAGCTCTAAAGAAATTTGACCGCTTTCGTCGTCCCCATTTAAAAGAAATGGGACAGTTCTCGACGAAGTGTGGGACGCCTCGTCCAGCTTGGACTCTTCGACCCGCCGCCCCTTGGAACGTTTGGTCCCTGCCGCGGGGCGCTCGGGCGCGTCGCGGATGATCTTGTAGGCGGTCGATCGCCCCTTCGACTTGCTTGTGGCGAGCAAGCCGCAACGGGTCAAATCCTCGATCGCCACAAGGACCGTCTGGCGGCTGAGCCCAGCCTGGCTGGCGATCGTTCGGATGCTCGGGGACGCCCAGTCCGACCCGAAGTCGGAGTAAAGCCCGATCACAAGATAAACCTTGATCGCCGAGCCGCCCAGCGTCTTGAACGACTCCGAGCGGAGCAGGTCGTGTTCGACGCGAAAGAAGTAGGGAGCCATGGCGTTCGATCAACTGTCCTCGGGGCCGCCCGGAAGCGGACCTCAAATCGTTGCGTGTCTTCCCCTTAAGCCGTTCTTCCGGCCCCGACCGAGGCCCCGGCCTCGCGTGGTTTCTAAACTCCCTCCTCGAGCAACGGCGGGTCCGAGACGTAATACGTCTTCACCTTCCCGCGTGCCCGGGTCGTTGAGACCACCAAGCCCAGAGTCTCCAGACGCCTCAAACCGTCAATAACGGTCGGGCATGAAAGCCCAGTCCGCTTCATGATCTGATTCAGGCTGAGCGTCACGCTCTTATCGGGAAGCCCGCCGCCGGCTTCGAGCATGGTCAGGTAGACCTTGATCGACTCGCCGCGGATCCGCGCGAGGTATCCACGGTCGAACAGCACAGTCTTCACCCAGTCGGTCCCGATGGGCATGGCCACAGGCATGTGAACCCCTCCTTCCCTCACCGGGAAAGCCGTCCGCACGTCCGCACCTTGCGGGCCGGAGGAAACGTGGCCCAACCCCTCACGTCGACCGCTCCCTACACCCGCCCAAATGAAAGAGCCGCGTCGCGATCGATATATTCTACTCGATCGGCCGACTCCCGGAGGGTCATGAGTCGATATTTCGAATCACGGCGCCTTCGCAGCCAGGACGGACTTTGAAGAATTCATGAGATTTTCTCGGTAACCTCTTGAACTCTTTCGGAAGCACGTTAGTATAACCCCTGTCGCCAGTGAAAAAGACATGGGTCGCGACGAACACGGCCGGAGTGATCAG
>JAYUFP010000036.1:0-8354 GCA_043738665.1 Isosphaeraceae bacterium | reverse complement strand
CGCGTGCCTTGGCGGATCGTTCGATGGTGCCTTGCGTAACAACGCAACCCGCGACGATTCCGACTTTCGAGATCCTGAAGGTCTCGCGAACAACAGCTCGACCAAGGTGAACTTCCTTGATCTCAGGCACCAGCATGCCCTCGACCGCTTTCTTCACCTCGTCGGTCACTTGATAGATGATGTCGTAGCGGCGGATCTCGATCTTCTTCTCGTCGGCGAGCGACACGGCGCGGTCTTCAGGGGCGACCCGGAAGCCAATCACGATCGCTTGCGACGCGTCGGCCAGGAGAATATCGCTTTCGCTGATCCCGCCGACACCCTTCAGCAAGACGCGGACGGGAACCTCGTCGTTTTCGAGCTTCTCGAGTTCCTTGATGAGGGCTTCGAGTGACCCCTGAACGTCGGCCTTGAGGATCAAGTTGAGGCTCTTGAGCTTCTGCTCGGCCATCTTGCTGTAAAGGTTCTCGAGCGTGATGGCCTGGCGCTCGCCGAGGTTGACGCCCCGGGTCCGGAGCCGACGGGTCTCGGCGATCTCCCGGGCGCGGGCGATGTCTTCCACCACGGCGAATTTCTCGCCCGCGGTCGGGACTTCGTCGAGCCCGGAGACCTCGACCGGCTGGGAAGGCCCGGCCTCGGTGACGGAGCGGCCCTTGTCGTCGAAAAGTGCCCGGACGCGGCCGAAGCCGTCGCCACAGACGATCGTATCGCCGACCTTGAGCGTGCCGTCCTGAACGAGGACCGTGGCGACCACGCCACGACCTTCAGAAATCGACGCCTCGAGGCAGGTTCCCTTGCCGGGACGGCCGGGGTTCGCCTTGAGTTCGTGGATTTCCGCGATGGTCTCCAAGACTTCAAGCAGGGTGTCAAAGCCTTGGCCGGTGAAGGTCGAAGTCTTGACGACTTCGGTCTCGCCGCCCCACTCAACCGGGTTGAGCCCTTGCTGCGAGAGTTCACCATAGATCTTGTTGATATTCGCAGGCGTATCGACGTTCGGCAGGTCGATCTTGTTAAGCGCGACGACGATCGGCACGTCGGCCGCCTTCGCGTGGTCGATCGCCTCTTTCGTCTGCGGCATGACGCCGTCGTCGGCCGCGACGACAAGGACGACGATGTCGGTGACGTTCGCCCCTCGCGCCCGCATTCCCGTGAATGCTTCGTGGCCGGGGGTGTCGACGAAGGTGATCTGCCTGCCGTTGTGTTCGACCTGATAGGCACCGATGTGCTGAGTGATGCCACCGCTCTCGGTGGCCACCACGTTCGCCTTGCGGATCTTGTCGAGCAGGGAGGTCTTGCCGTGGTCGACGTGGCCCAGGATCGTGATCACCGGGGCGCGATGGACGAGGTGTTCTGAGGTTTCCTCGTCGGGCTCGAAGGCATCGAGCATGTCGTCCTCGGCGGTCCTCTCGTGGAGAACCTCGAGTTCGACGCCGAATTCGAGCGCGAGCATCTGCGCCGGTTCCTCTTCGAGGTTGGCGTTGATGTTCACGGCCAGCCCCATCGTCGTCATCATGCGTTTGATCAGGTCATTCGCACGGACGCCGATCGCCTCGGAGAGGCTCCGGACGTTGATCGGGTACTCGATCTGGGCGTGAGCCTTCCGGGTCGGCATGAGCGCCGCGCGGTGGCCCCCTTTGGGCTTCCGGCCGCCCCGACGCTTGCGCCCTTCCTCGTCGGTCTCGTTCAGGATGGCCGATGCGGGGACGGGTGAAGTGACGCGACGCTCGGTCGCACGTTCGTTGCGACGGGCACGACGGCCGGCGCGGTCCGCAGGAGTACCGAGCCTTCCGGCTCCCCCCTTACGTTCCTCTTCCTCGGCGGTCGTCATCGGCGGGGCGGGCGCCGCGGGAGCGGGTCCGGTTCCCGGACGTCTCAGCGCGGGACCCGCGGGAGAGCCGGGCCCGGTGCGGGGACCGGTTCCGGATATGGCCGGACCGCGAAGGCCCGCGAGGCCCGTTCCCGGGCGTCCGCCCGGACCCGTGCGCGGGGCACCCGGAGCGGTAGGGGCCTGGCCGCCAAGTTGCCCGGATTGCATCATCGCGCGGAGTTCGTCCGGAGAGAACCGCTTCTCCGGACGTTGTGTCTTGCCCTCGGCGGGTCCTCCACCGGTGCCGGTGCCGGTTCGACCGGAAGGGCCTCCGGTCGGGCCGGGGCGACGTGCCTGGGGCGGCGGATTCGTGGGAGTCGCAACCTGAGGAAGGGGCCGACGCGTTCCCCCGGAGTCGCGCCGCAGCTCGCCGCCGGAGCCGCTACCACCTCCGGCGCCTTCTTCAACGGGACGGCGCGGGGCTTGTTGGCCCCCCTGGGGCGTCGAGCCGGGGCGACCGATCGGCTGACGAATGCCTGCGGATGAGATGTAATCACTCCGCTTCAAAGGCGGCGGAGTGCTCGGGTTGGGACGAAAATCCTGCTGTTGCGGGGAAGGCGACGGGGGCCGGGGCGGGCCTCCCTGAGTGTTACTACGGTGCGGGGTGTGACCCGAGAGCGGGCCTCCTCCCCTGGGCGACGACGAGAGGTTGCCGTGCCTCGAGAGCGGACCGGGCGACGGTGCCGCCGCTGGGGGCGTATTAAGCCCTCCCAGGGGCCTGACGGCGGCCGTGGGGGCTGGTGCCAATTCATCAGGGGGTGTCGTCGTGACCGGTGGAGAACTCATCTCCTTGGAGGCCACCGCCGGGGTCGTGGGCGGAGTGGCCGATGCGGTCGGGGCCGGGGATGCCGCCGTCGGGGAGGGCGAAGCTCCCGAAGGTCGAGCCGCCGGGCTGGTGCTCTGCCGGGTTTCCGCGGTCGCTGACGCGCTAATGGGGGACGTCTCCGAGGGAATGGGGCGAGGGTCCGGCTTGGGTGGAGCGGATACCGCCGGGGCGGTGGCTTTGGCGGGGGGCGAACTCGACGCCGCCGGGCGTTCCGCAGGCGAGTCCATCAATTGTTTGATCCGCTCGACCATCGATGGGTCGAGACTCGCAAGGGCACTTGCCTTGACGTCGAGACCCCATTTCTGGATCCGTTCCAGTAATTCCGGGCTTTTCAGGCCCAGATCCTTCGCCAACTCATGGACACGGGTGGACAACGGCAACTCCTCCTGGGTGGGACCCCGGCCTGTTCAGCCGGTCTTGGCCCGAGCGATCGGTATTATGTCCGGTTCCGACCGCTCATACCAAGCCCAGTTTGCCGCGACCACCGCGAGCCGCCTACCCCCCCCGGCAAGAAACCGGAGAGCAAGCGGTCGACGCGGGGGGCGGAACGGCGAGGTCGTCGCGATCAGGCCGCAGGGGCGGCACGCCCTTGCGGGGGCTCATGGTTGTTGCATTTCCGAATTCCGTCCCTCGGCCGTTTCGGCCGGGAGCGGCTCCGTCGGTGGTGACTGCGGCGAATTCGAGACGATTGCGGGCGAACTCGCGGCCGCTTCCCCGGGATTACCACCCAAGGTGATGGCCTCGGTCACGATCCGGGTCGTCTCGTCCTGGTCGTCGTTACTCGGGGCTGAAGTCACTTCATGCCCATCTTCATCACGTCCTGAGGTCTCCGCGGCCAAGGCGAGGTCGCGAAATTCCTCGTCATCTGTTTCGTTGACCCCGGCATCATCGGGCTCGACGTCCGACTCTTCCGCCGCGGCCAGACCGTCTTCCGTACCCTCCAATCGGTCCGCGGCGGGCACACCGTCTTCCTGGCCGAGCAGGTCGTCAAGTGTGGGTTGGCCGGACCGGTCCTCTCCGTCAGAGTTTGCAGTGCCAGGGTCCGCCGCCGGGGCGTGCGTGCGTGCTCCTTTGCGTCTCGGGAGGTCGTCAACCTGCTCTTCGGCGAGGGTCTCAGCCCTCGCAACGATTTCAACGGCTTGCTCTTCAGTCAAACCTTCCACAGTGTTCACCAAATCGGCGATTTCCATCACCGAGAGGTCGTCGTAACTCAAGATGCCCTGCTCGACGAGTTTCTCGGCCAGATCGGTTTCGACGCCCTCGATCTTCATGAAGGCTCCGACGGCCTTTTCGATCAGCTCGTCGAGTTCCTCAGACGTCATGATCTCAATGTCCCAGCCCACCAGCTTCGAGGCGAGCCGAACGTTCTGGCCTCGTCGGCCGATCGCCAACGAGAGCTGATCCTCGCGGACCAGGACGATCGCCCGTCCGAGAAGCTGACAGAGCATCACCTCGTCAATTTCGGCTGGCTGAAGTGCATTAGGGATCAGGACTTGAAGCGACTCGTTCCAGCGTACGATGTCGATCCGCTCGCCACCGAGTTCATCGACGATATTCTTGATTCGCGTCCCACGAACGCCGACGCAGGCACCGACGGCGTCGACCTTGGTGTCGATCGAGCTGACCGCGACCTTGGACCGATAACCGGCCTCACGGGCGAGCGCCCGGATCGAGATGATCTGGTCGGCGATTTCGGGGATTTCAAGCTCGAACAAACGCCTGACGAAGTCGGGGTGCGTCCTGCTCAGGATGATCTTGACCCGAGGGCCGACTTTCCGGACATCCAGGATGACGGCGCGGATGCGTTCGTTGGGGTGGTGGCTCTCGCCGGGGATCTGCTCACTACGAGGAAGGAGTGCCTCGGTCTTGCCGAGGTTGACGGTGACCGCTCCCCCTTCGAAGCGCTGAACGGTTCCAGTCACGAGGTCGCCGCGCTGGTCCTCGAACTCGTCGAACAAGCTGTCCCGCTCGGCCTCGCGGAACTTCTGGATGATGACTTGTTTGGCGGTTTGCGCGGCAATCCGGCCAAAGAACTCAGGATTTAGCCGCTCGCCATCTTTCACCGCCTCGATCTGACCGCTTTCAGGGTCGATTGTGACGCTGATTTCGGCGGCTTCCGGGTAGTGCTTCTTAGCCGCGATTTGGAGCGCCGACTGAATCCCCTCGAACAAGACATCCTTCGGGATGTTTTTGTCGCGGTGGATGCTGTCGATGATACGTACCAGGTCGACGCTCATGTAGGATCTCCGAGGCGTGGCGGATCGTTGAATCATTCAAGTCGAGGCGGACGGCGGACAAAAGCGGAACTTCGCGCCCCTGGGGGGCGTGGTCCAGGTTTTGTCTGCAACGCGCCGCGACCGGCAACGCCCCCCTTGGAACTCCCACGCCGATAACCCCGCTCCGACCGCCCGGCGTGGACCCAAGCCTCCCGCGGACAGGCACGGGCTTTACCCGTACACTGTCTTGATCTTCAAATCTAACAAGCCGTTGACACTCGCGTCAAGCGTCTGAACAATGGTTCGTACCGGGAGACGTTTGCGGGTTGAGTCGGTGCATGGCCCGCACCTCCACCGCCGGCAACCGAACATCATGGGAGGGTTGCGGGACCCGATGAGCAGAACTTCGCTCGAACCCGAAGCCCTGCGGCAGGTCCTCGAAGGAGGGGGTTGGCGCTGCACGCCGCAGCGGCTTGCGGTCTACTCCCACCTGAACCGGGCGGATCGGCATCCCACGGCTGAAGAGGTTTATCATGGCGTCAAATCGTCGATTCCCAATATCAGCCTGGCGACGGTTTACAAGGCGCTTGAAGCCCTTGTCGCCACCGGCCTTGCGGCGAAATTGACGGCAGGTGACGGCTCGGCCCGATACGACGCTCGCGGCGACCTCCATTATCACCTCCGCTGTCTCCGCTCCGGGGCAGTTCAGGATCTTTCCACGCCTTACGACCCGGATCTCATCGCCAAGCTCGACCCGGGCCTCACGGACCGGCTTGCCGCCGAGGGGTTTCGTCTTCTGGGCTATCGTCTGGAGCTCGTGGGGTACTATGAGGGCGAGCAACCCTCGGAATCCCAAAAAGTTGCGCCTGGCGTCGCTGAATCGGACGGCCCATGATCTCTTCCGGCGTCCCACGGCTCATCGACACCCACGCCCACCTTCAAGACTTCTCCACCGGGACCGAACTCCAGGACGTTCTTGAACGCGCCAAGGTCGCGGGTGTCGGCCAGATCGTCGCGATCGGGACCACTACGGCCGACAGTCAGACTGTGGTCGACATCGCCCGAGCGAACCCCGGGGTCTTCGCCGCGGTCGGAGTGCAGCCCAATCGCGTCGCGGAAGCCGTCGCTGGAGACTGGGAGCGGATCGTTGAACTGTCAGCCCTGCCCCGCGTCGTCGCGATTGGCGAGACGGGGCTCGACCGTTACTGGGACCACACCCCGTTCGAGCAACAACAGGAGTGGTTCGCGCGTCACCTGTCCCTGGCGCATGAGCGGGAAGTACCCATCGTGATCCATTGCAGGGAATGCGAACGCGACATCGTTGCCCAGTTGGCCGCCTTGAATCGCGAGGTCCGCGGCGTTCTCCACTCCTTCACGGGAACCTGGGACGATGCCCAGGCCTTCCTTTCCCTCGGGCTCCACATCTCTTTCGCCGGGATGGTGACCTTCACGGGGAAAAAGCTCGACTCGCTCCGCGAGGTGGCGGCCCTCATCCCGCTCGACCGGATCCTCTTCGAAACGGACAGCCCCTACCTCACCCCCCATCCCCATCGAGGGACTCGTAACGAGCCCGCGAGGGTGGCCCTCACGGCCGCGAGGGTTGCCGAGGTACGGGGGATCTCGGCGGCGGAAGTCGCGCTGGCAACCACGGGGAATGCGCGTCGACTCTTCGGCCTTCCGGACGACGACGCGAATTGAGCGTCAGCTCGCGCCGTTAAAGTCTGCGCATCTGTCATGTCGTGCGCAACGGCCGTGAAATTCCCTTGAATGATTGCGGAATCGGTGGATCGACGACTCGACACGTCCTTGAGACTGTATACTGACGTGAAAGGGTGAGGCCGCAAGAACCGGCAACGCGGCGGCCCGCCGAATGCACATCATCGCTCCAACGATCTGTCCATTGGGAATTTAGCGAGGGCCCGTGATCACGGGCGTTCAAGGGTCATGTCGAAGTACCTTGTGCTTGCACCGATCCTGACTCTGTTCGCGCTCGGGCTGTTCATCACCCTGCGAAGCGGCCCCGCCGGCGAGAAACCCCAGGGGCGATTACGTGAGATCGCCGAGAACTTCTGGGCGATGGTCATCCGAGTCGTCTGCTATGCCGCGGGAATTCTGATGCTCGAGCAGATCCTGGGGATGCCGTCCCTCGTATCGATGTCCTGGTAAATTCGCTCCGCGAGCCGCTTTTAGACGCCCCGCGCCGCGGGGTCCCAGAGGATCTTGTGGAGCTGAATCTGCACCCGGATAGGGAGTCCGGACTCAAGCGTCCAGGCCGCGAGTTCGCTCGGCTCGACCTGTCCGAACGCCGGGCTGAACAGAATCGGACAGCGGTCACTCAGCCCATGAGTCCGGATCGCATCCACGGCCCAATCGAAATCGACCCGGTCGCAGATCACGAACTTGAGTTCGTCTTTTGCCTTCAATAGGGGCACGTTTTCCCAGACGTTCGCCGCGACCTCGCCCGAGCCCGGGGTTTTGAGGTCGAGAATGACGTGGACTCTGGGATCGACTTCGGAAATGTCCACGGCACCGCTCGTTTCGAGCAGAACGGTGTGTCCGAGGTCGGCCAGCCGCGTCATGAGTGGATAAACTTCGGGCTGGAGCAGCGGCTCGCCGCCGGTGATCTCGACGAGCTTCTCGCCGAGGGCGACGGTTTGTTCCAGAACCTGATCGAGCCTCAGGGTTTCTCCCCGGGTGAATGCGTGCGGCGTGTCGCAATAACCGCAGCGCAGGTGACACGCGGTCAGGCGGACGAACGTGCAAGGGAGCCCGACGTAAGTGCTTTCCCCTTGTAGGCTCCGGTAAATCTCGTGGATCACCAGTGACCCCCGCGGCTTGCCCGCCAGGGGTCGAAGGCGGGGGGATTCGCTCTCCTCGTTACGTCGGTCGATCACGTCAATTGTCGGGAGTTTCTCAGACATCCGGAGCGATCATCCTTTGACTTAATCACGGGCCGCGGTCGTTGTCCCATGGACTGCCTTGAGAAGCTTGTTTACCCGTGCGGCCTCGCTCTTGACGAACTCGACGTCCAAGAACGGCTCCGCCGATATCCTCTGAAACCGCACTTTGCCTTCAGCATCGATGAGGAACGTTCCGTGCATCGGGACGCCCTCGAAGTCATCATAGGCGTGGTAGCGCTTGAAGATCTCGTTCCCCGGGTCGGCGAGCATGGGCATCGGGAATTTGACGCCTTCCTTGTTCTCTTTCAGGGTCTTGGCGGCGGCGGGGTCGTCGGTGCTGATCGCGACCACCTCCGTGTTGAGTCCCTTCAGGGCGCTGTCTTCCTTGCCGAAGTCGGCAAGCTGTTGCATACAGTGGGCACATTTGCCCCCGAGGAAGAACAAGACCAGGACGTTCTTCCCTTTGTGCTCGGCCAAGTTCCAGGTCTTGCCGGTCGTGTCCGTACCCGAGATCGATTCTGCCTTGTAAGGCGACCATGCGAGCGGGC
>JAYUFP010000035.1:0-8361 GCA_043738665.1 Isosphaeraceae bacterium | reverse complement strand
CTCCTGCCCGACGGCGGACGCCCGCACTCGTCTTAAGCCGCGGTAAATGTTGACCTTCCGGCAAACCCAACGAGTTCGCTCTGGGCAAGATACGGTTTTCTGACGATTTTTTCCGCTTCGACACTCTTACTTGCAGACACGCACGCAAACGCGTCCTTTTGAGCGGTTCCCATTGCCATCATCGGGTCCGGCCGCACCCTGACCGCCCATCGAAACGGCTCTTGCCAAAGTAGGATTGATTGCCACGACATTTTAAACGCTTGCAGTCTCGCCGCGACCTGGAAAATCGGGATGAGCCGGAAACTTCGCGTATTTTACCAGATGATGCTTGAAAGGCCGGTAGGCTGTGTCATAACTGGGTTGTCCATGCAGGGCTGTTTCGTTTTCGATGAACCGAGATCCCCGATGCCCGATGGTCAATGACCAAAGGAAGACGAGGGGATCCGGGGAAGATCGCGTCTTATTTCTCGGTCCTCGGTCGCTGACCATCGGTCGTCGGTCCTCGGTCGCTGACCGTCGGTCATGGGTCATGGGTCATGGGTCATGGGTCATGGGTCATGGGTCATGGGTCATGGGTTCTCGGTCATGGGTCATCGGTCATCGGTCATCGGTCATCTTGAGAACTCCACATCCAAAATGAAACCGCCCTGGTTGTCCATGCTGAGTCGTTGTTCCCGCGATATTTTGAAGTTTGAGACTGGTTTCCGCACGACATCAAGAGTCACCGCAGGGTCCGCTGTGCGCCGACCGCCTCTGGGTCGACGTCCTTACCCCCCCCGGCAGGGCCGCACAGCGGACCCTACGGTGACCCGGATCGCGCGTCGAGATCGGATTTCGCGCCGTTTGGGTGCCACGGGTCGTACCCGACCCGTGAGTATCGGGCGCTGTCGAACGGCACTGGTCGGGTACGGCCAGCGGCACCCAAAGCCAGTCTCTCGATCAACCCGCACGAAACACGGGAAGTTCATTACGGCCTGTTCCTCAGAACCGCCTGAATCCGCGCGAGGTCGGTCTTCTCGACGTTGAAGTCGGCTTATCCCCCGCGGAACCGTCGATCGGTCGTGCCGCGCTTCCTTCACGCCCCGTTTTCCTTCAGAGCGTCTTTTCGCTTCCGGGAGATGAGTCTCATGAGTCCCCGCACCCCCCGCCGTGGAACCGTTCGTCGTCCGTCATTCTTCCGGGACCGCAACGGTTTTCGACCGTTCTTCGAGGCGATGGAAAACCGCTTGATGCTGGACGCGGCCGTCGGAACTCTCGGACAGATCGTCGTGGGGCGGACCGCCTCGACCTTCACGGTCGGCGGGGTGACGGGCCATCAACTTTCGATCACGTACACCGCCTATAACGAACAGGCGGACCCCGAGACCGGAGTCCTCCTGACGACGACACTCCAGCCGGGCGTGACGTTCGTCAGCTCCACCGCTCCGGTCGACCGCAGCGGGCAGAACCTTGCGTTTAGCCTGGGGACGATCAACGGCTTCAACCGCGCGAGCGTGACGGTGACGCTCGCCCTTCCCAGTGCGATTCCATTGCAGCTCGACAACGGAGCGACGGTGTACGCGACGCTCGACGCCGGCGCGGTGTCCGACACCACGGTCCCCGCGACCCTGAAAGCGGGAACCGTCGATGCGAGCCTCCTCGCCTCCACCCCCGACGCCAACTGGTCCGACCCGTTCATCCAGGAACAGGCGGCGAAGCTCGAATACGGCCCTCAGAACGTCTTCGATTACCTGCACACTCAGGTCGGCTACAACTCATACACGGGGTCACTCCGGGGTGCCCGAGGAACGCTCTGGTCGAACGCCGGCAACGCGCTGGACGTCGCGAGTTTCGGCGTGGCTTTGATGCGCGCTTCGGGAATCCCCGCGCAATATGTGTCGGGGACGCTCAACACGGCACAGGCGCAATCCTTGATCCTCTCGATGTTCCCGGCGTCGTATCAAACGGTGGGGTACGTCCCCGCCGGAACCGCGACGTCCGACCCGGCGAACGACCCGAAATTGCTAAGTGAGACCGAGTCGCACTACTGGTTCCGGTTCGACGCCGGAAGCGGAATGAAGGACGCCGACCCGTTGATGAGCGGGGCGATCGTGGGGAAGGCGTTCACGGGGGCGACGGGGACGTTCGCTGAGGTTCCCGACGCGTCTCGCTCGAAGACGGCAATCAAACTTGACGCAGAGCTATACAGCCAGGCGAGCGCGTTGTTCGGTCTCGGCGGCGGGCTTTCGACGACGACCGTGTTGGAGCGCACATTCAATACGGTGGACTTGGTGGGCAAGCCGTTGACTTTCGGAAACTTCGTTACCGTGAACGGGCTTGGAACGCCCCTCTTTTCGTCCAAGACCGTCAGCTATTCGCCGTACATTGCTATCGGCGATGAAGCGTTCGGCTCCAGCCAAGACGTCATTATTCGTGGGCAGGATTTTCAAGAGGTGGTCACCAATTTTCCGCTCGGCAGCCAGGTTTTGACAGGCCTTTTTCTCCATGTCCAGTTGAGCGGGCCGAACGCTTCTCCTGTAACCTACGACAAGGTCTTGGTGGATCGGATAGGGTTTGCGGCGAGGCAGGGATTTTCCAATTCGAACGTGAGTATTGATTTCAACGCGCCGCCGTCCCTAAGCGATCTGGATGTCTTTACCATCATTGTTCAACCGAGCACTCAAGATCCTCGAACCCTTTACACTTTGGAGCAGGATCTACAGACCCAGGCGGGTCAGGTTGACAAGGCAACGTCCGGCTCAGAACTTGAGAGAGCACAGGCCTCGCCGTTGATAAGGTCATATTACATCTCGGCAACGCGAGTCGAAGCGGTGGACTTTCTGACGGGATCGGACCCGATATCCAACCGTGCGAGCGTGTTTACCTCAGTGAAAGCGTATTTTGACACGCCCCGTGTCGTCGCCCTCTCCTGTCGCTTTTCCACCGGGGATGCGACTGCCGCCTTTTCCATGGACCTGATTCAGGACACGATGCGTGCAATCGCGTTGCCAAACCAGAACGTTGCCGCAAGACAGATGTTTGGGACCGTGCGAGGCGATCTGGAAAGTCAGATTGAGAGCATCCAATTCTCGGCCTTATCCGATTCGGCCTCTCTAAGCGCAGAGGCCATCTTGGCCGCGACAGTCGGGCAGAGGATCAGTGTCATTACCATCAAGAGCGACAATTTAAGCATCCTGCAAACACTCGGGATCTCTGCGGAGGCGAAGGCTAGGATCACCGTGGCCGTTCAGCAGGGACTTTGGGTCATCGTTCCGAGCCGCAACGTGATGCTGAATGGTCGGGAGGTGATCGGTTGGTACGATTTTAACCCGACGAATGGCCATCTCGTCGGTGTCCTCGAGGATGGCAGCCATGGCATTACCGAGTGGATCAAGACCCAGCTGGGTATTTCCAAGCTGGAGATCACGGTTGCGGAACAGGCGATTGGGAACGCGGAGAAAGCACGTAAGATCGCCGAGTTAGAGAAGAAACTCGAGGCAGCGATCAAGGCTCTCGAAGAATCAGAGAAACTGAATAAACTTAAAAAAATCGGCAGCGGCTTGCAAGCAACAGGTGGCCTTATTGCAATCGCAGCGATGATCGCTTCGTTTCGAAACGAGGCCGCAGCGATTGGAGGTATCCAGGCGGGAATTTTTGGTGGCGTTCTAGCAGTCATTGGGAATCTTCTCGGCCTAGACCCTCCGATTCCCGCGATCCATCTCGATCTTGGTATCAGCAATATCAACGATCCGACAAACGTGGCGACGAAATCGTCTCAAGTGACTCCGACTTTGTCCGCAGGAACGGTCAACGCCCAGATTCAGTCCTCGAACCTGTCCGTAAGTGGCCACCAGGTCGCGTCTTGGAATACGAAAAGCACTAGCGGATTTCTGACCACGGGACTGAGCGCGGCCGGCGCTTCCGTTTTGGACATCGGCAACAACACAGTCGGCAGCGGCCTTGTGGGACTTGATGTCGCTAGCCCAATTCCTCTTTCGATCTCGGGCGACACGACCTATAAGGTGAACGGAATCGGCAGTCTGTCCTTCTACGCGGGCGCGACCGGAGGTGTAAGCGGCGATTGGGACAATTACACCGCCGACTTGAACGGAACCGTCCGCATCACCCTGACGACGGATGCGTTGGCACTCAATGGCGTGGTCCTTCCCGCAGGCGTTTACACCGTCGTAACGAATGCGGCAACCCTCAGCGGCCGAGGGGCAAGTTCGTCGCCGAATTTCGCCGGAACCGCTTCGATCATCGCCACAGGTGGGACCGTCGAACTTGGGCCTTCGACTGGAAACATCACTGTGGCTGGGAATCCGCTTGAATCTCACCCCGGAATGACGCTCACTAGTTACAACGGCGGTATCACCGTTGCGACCGGGGCGAGCACCGATACGATCACTCTGGTCGGCGATTCGTCGCAGGTGTTGCAGATTGCCGGTAGCCCTACTGCCGTTACCGTAACTCAAAACACCCCTGCCAAGTTCACGTTTGAAGTCCGGACCAGCCTCGCGGACGCCTATACACTCACTGGCAAAGCGCCGGAAGGTTGGACGGTCGTCATTGATGACGCAGGCATGGTAACCGTGACTTCGGCTCCCGGACTCCAGGCAGGGACAATCCCGATTCACCTCATCGCCAGATCAAAATCCCGGCCGGAACTCGTGGCTGCGGGGGATGTCATGCTCAATGTAGCACCGACGCTACCAGGCATGTCCTTGACGGTTAGGCCGGACCCACTGCTCACAGTTCCGTTCAATGGAGCACAAATCCCCAGCGCCTTCCTCGCCTCGGTTCAGAATCTTGGACCAGTTAGTAACACATATAATCTGACATTTTCTAATCTTCCAAGTGGTTTCTCATTGCTCAAAAGCGGGACGAATTTCACGGTTCCTGCCGGACGGACCGGAGTTCTCGGCCTCTATCTGCAACCGAATTCCGGGCAGACGATTCCCCCTCCCGGCACCGTTCTTACCTTCACTGTCACGGCGACAAGTACCAGCGATCCGACAATTTCCAAGACCCAGAACGTCACATTCACCGTCCCGGCGATCGATGCGCTGACGGTCACTGGTTCCAGCCCTTCGCTGAATACGACTCCCGGTTCGCCGATCAATGACACGCTCACCATCACCAACGTTGGGAACGTGACGGAAAACAATGTCGTACTGACCTCCACCTTGCCAACGGGCTTGACAGTGACCGGCCTTGGCCCCGCCTCACTTGCGCCGGGGGCATCGACGACACAGATTCTCATTTTCACGCCCTCAAGCTCGACGCCGCTAAATACCCGATTAACGGCGACGATCACCGCGAGTTACGGCCCTACAGGCTCTCCTCTGACCCAGACCTTGACGGTCCCCGTCGGCGTGGTCGTGCCCGGTGCCGACGCGATCGCCGACGCCTCCGCCGCGGCCGGTAAGCTTGGTATCGCCGGCCTTTCCGCCCGGCTTAACGACTTGAGCACCGCTCTGACCAGCCTGGTCCAGACTCCAGGCGACCCGGTCGTGAAAAGCCAAGCGCTTGCGAGCTTGGATAGCGTGATCGCTCAGTTGCAGAGCGACCCGGCCACCGCCTCGCTCGCGGGTCATCTCACGACGGCTCGCGGGCCGCTCGCCGCCGCCACAACCGCCGCCGCCGTGCAGACTGCCGTGAACGGCCTCGGTGCCACTCTCGACCAACTGAGCGCACTCCTTTCCCAACTGGTGCAACACCGGTTCGCGATCTCGTTCGTGACCAACGGCCAGGTCGCGCAGCCGAATAACCCGTCGACCTTCACGATCGACTTGCAAAACCTCGGGACCGATCCGACGACCTATGATCTCAGCCTCGAAGGACTCTCGCCGGGCCTTACCGGGCACTTCAGTCAGGACCATGTCACTCTGGCGGCCGGTGCCGTCAACACGGCGATCACGGTCGCGCTCACTCCCGACTCGTCGGCCGACATCACCTCCTTGAAATTCCTGGTCCGGGCGACCGCCGAGGGGTCGACCGGCGTCACCGGGACGGCGTCGGGCACGTTCACGTCGCGTACCGAGTTCGTCTCGGTGGTCTCGGTGACGACCTCGCCGACCTTCATCAGTCCCGGAGGGAAAGTCGATGTGACGGCCCGCGTGCTCAACGCCGTCAACCGCGAACAGACCGCCCACGCGACGTTCGTGGTGCGAGACTCGGCGAATCAGGTCGTGTTCACATCGACGCCTGTTGACATCAAGCTCGGAGTCCTGACTTCGATCACCTCGGCGGACCTGGGGATGCTCGACACCACCGGGTTCGCGTTGGGGAACGACACGATCGCGGTGACTCTGACGGACGTGACCGGGAAGCCGATTCCGGGAGGCGTCGGCCAGGGTTCGCTCCTGATCGGCTCGCCGGTTTCCGGCAAGTTGACTCTCGACCACGATGTTTTGTCACCCGGCACCGGCACGGTGACCGACACGCTGAAGATCGGATCGCAAGCCCTGCTTGTCGGGCCGCTCGGAGTGGTATCACAGACGGACGTCCCCGGCGGCGCCGGAATGATACTGAACGGCCATCTCGTTTACGAGAGCGGGACGAGCGGCATCAACGTCTACGACGTCACGAACCCGGCATCTCCCCAGTTGCTGCATACCGCGGGTACCAGGGTCGACATTCTCAAAATCCGAGGCGACAAGCTCTACGGGTTGAGCCGAGGCGGTGGCGCGAACGGGATCACCCTCTCGATCTATTCACTGGCCGATCCCACCAATCCCCAGCTCCTGGGGACGTCGCCGGGAATTCCCTACAGTGTCGGGTCGCACATGCTTGTCACGGACACCCATGTGTTCATCTCGATCTGGAGCATCACGTACCTTGTCGGGAACAACGACATCACCTATCAGACGGGCGACGTGCTCTCCGTCGATGTCTCCAATCCGGCGTCTCCCCACCTCGACGGGGTCCTCCTCAACACCTACGGTACGAGCACCGACGGCATCGGCACGTTCCAGAACGTCGACAATTCGGGGGGCGACGGCAATCTCTGGGAAATGGCGCAGGTGGACGCGAATACGCTGCTCGTCGCGGGAAGCACCGCCAAAGGCACGGACACCCAGACCGGCTCCGGCGTCGTTCATGTGGTGGACATCAGCGATCCGAAACACATGTCGATTATTCGGACACTCGTCATCCCCGGCACGTTGGCGGCCGTGGGGCTTTCGGTCGCGGGCAACCGGGCGTTCGTCACGGGCTCCACGATGGGCTGGGGGGATTTCACCACCCGCGACTTCCTCGGGAACACCGTGCTCGCAACTCTGGACGTCTCAAACCCGCGGAACCCCGTGTTGCTCCATTCGGAAACCCTGAATCGTCCGTCCATCGGTCCTTACAGCCAATACACGACCTCGTTGGGCAACGGACTCTTCGGATTCTCCAGCGGTAATGGGGACGCGTCGGATCCCGCGGTCCTCTTCCTGGTCGATGCCAACGACCCGATGAACCTCGGCACCAGCAACACGAGCATTCCCGCCGGAGTCGCGAACATCGACGGCCAGGGCAACTTCGTTTACACAAGCAGTTCGAGCGGCTTGATCATCTACCAGATCGACGCGCCCAGCGCGATTCCCGTGACCGCTCGCGTGGAAATTCCCAAGAACACCGGCGTGACGGTCGTCCCCGGTTCCTTCAGCCTGGCACCCACGCAGATCATTCCCGGCACCGACTTCGATACCTACGTCTGGTCGCTGAGCCTGACGTCGGCGACCCCCCCGATCACCTGGAAGTCCGCCGTCACGGGCCTGAAGTCGGGAGAGTCGCGCCCGGTCGCTCTGGGCGGCTCGGTCACGTTCACGAGTCAAGGGACCGACGGCGCGTTTAATCTTTCCCCGCTCGTCGTGGCAGGATCGCACCTGCTGGGCCTCGACCCCGGTTCGCAAACGGTCCAGCCCGGCGCGTCGGCCGCCTATACCCTGAAGGTCGCGAATCCGACCGGCGCGGCGGTAACCTACGCGCTGGCGATCACGGGAGTGCCGGCGTCGATGTCGAACCTGCCGGCCTCGGTCACGGTCGCGGCGGGGGGATCACTTGACGTTCCATTCACATTGACAAGTGAGGCGCTCGCCGCGCTCACGTCCTTCGACTTCACCATCACCGCGAGCACCCTGGCGGGGGCGATGGACTCGGTCGAAGGGATGCTCACGCTGGCAGGCGCTTCGGTGTTCCGCAACGCGGATTCCCGGGGGATCGTGGTCTCGCTCGTCCCGAAGCAGGCGACGGCCGGGATCGGGACCGCGGCGCGCTTCGTGGCCCATGTGACCAACACGGGGAGCGCCTCAGAGAACTACGCGCTGGACTTCGTGCTCCCTGCCGGGGTGACGGCCGAGGTTGACGCTATAACGAGCCCGCTCGCCCCCGGCG
>JAYUFP010000034.1:0-8361 GCA_043738665.1 Isosphaeraceae bacterium | reverse complement strand
CAACTTGTACTCCGCTTTCAGCCAGTCCCTGCGCTCGGTTTCCGTGGAAGGGCCGGACTCCTTGATGTGTGCGATCCACTCCTCCAGTGACCGCCCTGTCTTCTCCGGAAGCGAGGCGATCCACTCGCGGACCATCTCCACACTGGGATGAATGCTGTAAAGTGAGTCTTGGGGAACCTGACCCATCAACCGGGGCTCCAAAAAAGCCAATCTCGTCACGAACACCGTTATACCGCCCGACCGGCCGTTCGGAAACTCCGTGAAGCCGGCCGATCCGTTATCATGGCCCTTTGAACGTTCATCGCGATTGGTGAGACCCCTATGCCGACCCTCCACCGAGACGCCGGGCTTTCCGCATTGATTCCCGCCGAAGCGACCCTGGATAAGGTCGCCGACGGCTTCCAGTTCACCGAGGGGCCGCTCTGGCTCCCGGCGGAAGACGCCCTGCTTTTCCAGGACATCAAGGCCGAGCGGACCTACAAGGTTGATGCCAACGGAAATGTCACCGTCCTCCGCGAAAACACCCGAGCGGCCAACGGCCAGACCTTCGCCCCCGACGGCTCGATCGTCTTCTGCGAGCAGAACGGCCGCAGGGTCTCGCGAATGGCGCCCGACGGCACCGACGTCCGCACCCTGGTCGAGACGTTTGAAGGCAAGCGCCTGAACAGCCCCAACGACATCGTGGCCCATCCTGATGGCGTCCTCTACTTCACCGACCCCTCTTATGGAGCGCCTCCCGACCGTCCCTTGACGTTTCAAGGGGTTTATTCGGTGAGTCTCGAAGGCACCTTGCGGCTTCTCGCCGACGACTTCGAAAAGCCGAACGGCCTGGCGTTCTCACCCGACGCGAAAACGCTTTATGTGTGCGACACCGCCAAGTATCACGTCCGGGCTTTCGAGGTGTCGTCCGACGGCGGGATCGTTTCCGGGTCAAGCCGGGTGTTCCGCACCCTCGACCCGACCGAGACCGGAGGCCCTGACGGCATGAAAGTCGACCGCGAAGGGCGGGTTTACGTGGCCGTCGCCCAGGGAATTTGGGTGTTCGAAGCGACCGGGCGTTTAATGGGGATTCTGGCGACCCCGAAGCGGCCCTCGAATCTGAACTGGTGCGGCGAGAAGGCCGATACGCTGGCGATCACGGCCGTGGACGCGGTGTACCGGGTGAGGTTGAACGTGACGGGATTTGCGCCGCCGTTTCAGCCGCGATAGCGATGGCGGATCGCTTCTCGCACTCCTGTGGAGTCGATCGTTGGCTCAACCTTGCTCACGGGCATTTCGAGTCAACCATCGACTCTACTCTACGGGACTACATACACCTCGACCCCGTGCGTCGCGGGTTCGTCGAACGCCCCGAGGATTGGATCTGGCCCAGCGCCCGGTGGTATGCTGGCCTTCGCCCCGTCGCTCTGGAGATCGACCCTTTCTTACCGAGGGTCTATGAGTTGTAGGCTGAGGCCCGAGGCAAGGGTCCGGAGTACCGAACCTCGTGGCATCCGAACCCAGACCACCCGCCAATAGCCAAATCGACTCATCTTGCACAGACGTTGTCTGCCCGCCCTAGAAAGGCCGCGGAGGGAGCATTTGAAAGCTTACGCAAATGGAGACTAAACTTCAAGAACCCAAATCTTCCACCCCCGGCCGGTTTGTCGTGTCATCGCGAGGGCCGCATTCTGACGCGGGCCATGGGCTGGACTTGCAAAACACGATTGGAAATCGAGCGGTGCAACGGAGATTGCCATCTCGCCCCGAAAAAATCAACAACGGATCGACCGGAGACGTATCGCAGCCGAGCGAACTTGATTCCACCCGGATTCCCCTCCACTTTCCCGGAGCGGACATCCAGATTCGCAGCGACCCTGACTCGGTCGCTTTTCTAGGCCGCAATCGGGCGGTGGCCGCGACGCTTGACACATCGACGATCGCGATCGATCCGGCTTACCGCAACTCGCGTGCTCTACTCTTGCACGAGTACGCACACGTCGCACAGCTGCGCAGCGGGCTGTCCGCTTCGCGTGAAGAGGCGGAAGTCGCCGCCGACGACTACGCGCGAGGCGCGCGCACCGACGTGGGCGGCGCGGCAGCGCCACCGCTCTTCCAGCACGCGATTCCCGCGGCAGGCGGCACGGATCCTCTGGCGAGCGAGGCCCAAGCGCGTAGCGACGCGGAGGCGCGCGACCTCCCGATGCTCGGTACGCCCAAGGCGAACAGGCCATCCACCGTCGAGGTCGGCTCGGAAGGGACGAAACTGGATCTCGGCCGTCGCAATCTGTTCCACGTTACGGTCAGCGCGGCGGGCGCCAACGGTCAGGTGGAGAGCGCAACGGACTTCACCCTTCATCAGGATTCCGAGCAACGCTACGGCAGCCGATTTGTCGGTCCGGCAGTCGGGCCGCCCGCCGGCACGATTATAGACATCGAAGGCCCCCACGGCGCCCGCCTCGCACCCACGGAGCCCGTGCCCCTGTATCCAGTCATATTAAAATATGAACGATATTTTACTATGACCGACCGCGACGGCCGGAGTTGCGGCGTTACAGTCACGTCGACGGTGCAGTTCAGCTACCAGACGTGGAAATCGGCGACCGCGGGCCGCGGTGCCTCACTCGCAACGCTGCAAGATCTCAAGGGCGATACGGCGTTCACAGGCATCGTGGTTACCGGCGGGGGTGCGTATCAGAAATACGACGCGATGGCCAGTAGCGAGGCGCGGAGCATCCACGCGGGTATCGCCGAGGCCGAGGCGAACCTCCGAGCCAGCCAACAGTTCGAAGATGCGGCCGACCTTCCAATGACGTTTGTCCGGCCCGACCAGACGGCCGGCGCGCAGTTCTCCACACTCGAGGCCGTGCTCGCACGACTGGATAAGAAGGAGATGGAACGTCGCGCTAAACTTCACGCCATTAATTTGACCGGCGACGAATCTGACGACAAGCCACCGGCGTGGTCGCGCGGCCTCAACAGCACGCTAGAAAAAGCGTTGCTCGCAATCGGAGGAGTTTTGGCGGTTGCCGGGGCGCTCGCCGCGCTACCGGGGGTTACCTTCGGGATGGCGTTCGCGTGGGTCGGTGCGACGCTGCTGGCCTTCTCGGTTGTGCAGTCTCTAATCTCCCGCATTAAAGAAGCCGCGCGAGAGGGCGTCCATAACCCGCTCTCGATCTTGAGCACTTCTGTTCTGGACGCCATCGGCGCAGGAGGGTTTTACGAGGCGATCACGGATCGCTCACTGCTTTCCGGACGCAAGCTCAACCGCACCGAGGAAGAGCGCTGGGAGTCTGGGTCGGCCGGATTGCTGGGCCTGATCATGACTGCGGTTGGGGTGCGTTCCGCCGCGAAAAACTACAGAGCGCGGCCGACGGAACCGGAGCCGATTAAAGACGTCGCTCCCGACGTCGAACCCGCTCCGACGATCCTCGACGAAGACATCAGTTCACCCGACATGACGAGGAAGAATGGACGACTATACATTGAGGACAAACGCGTCCCCAACAAGGACTTTAACGAGCCTAGGCCGGACACGCGTCGGCTCGACGCGGAGGACATCGTTCGGCGGCCAGACGAGACTCGCGCCGTCGCCCTCGCGCGCGTCCGTACCGTCATCGGGCGGCGCATCAGCGACACACCCTTCGTCAACACCTGGAATCGCGTCGTGGCGCGGGTCACTCACGGCGAGTCGCCGGCGGCGCTCGGCAGGGATCGCGTACTCGCTCTGTACAAACGCGCCCAGGGCGAGTTCTGGGAAGAGGTCGCATGCGACCCCGCAGCGCGTCAAAGTCTGCGTGACGCCGGGATCGACTTCGAACCGGGGCATCGCGCTCCGCTCGTACAAGTCAACGATCCGGCCGCGATTCCGTGGTACGAACGCAAGATAAACCTTGACCATACGTCGGAAAAAGCGATCGGCGATAACTGGCTGCTCGCACTTGATCCAGACCACCTCGAGTTTCAACCGCAAGGCCCCAATCAATATCGCGAGGCGATCCAAGCGCGTCATCCCGATCTGCGGCCGGTAACGGAAACCGAATAGCGGACGTTGAGGAAGTTTGGTAACACCGATCGCGCCGGGGTGCTGGTGCGTCTTGGCTCACCCCTTTGGAGGGAAGCCCCTGATCTCGTTCCCCGGCGCTTCTCGTCCGCACGAATCGGGAAGTGATTTCCGGCCTGCTCCTTGGCTCTCATAGCCGGTCCTCAGCGAAAACTCTGAGGCGTTCGATTGTCACCCGACCCGCGTTGCGCGGCCAGGGTTCGGGCAGTGTTTTCCCGGACAGTAAATCGTCCGTCTGGGCCGCAAGCCACGCAATGAAGTCGGTGCGTTGCCGAAAAACCTTGTGCTCGACGTCGGAAGTCTCCAGCCACGTCGGGGCTTCCGAGGTTGTTGGAAGACGGCCGTCGTAGACCTGACCGTACATGGACTCGCCGTCGGCGAAACGAAGGCCCGTTCCTCAATAGTCCCGATGAGACTCCGCGACAACCGCTCCGGCTTCGAGACGGGCGGCCACTCGGGGCGCGAGGTCGTGTCCGACCGCGGCATCGGGTTGATCCATCGGTTCAACTCCTGGTCATGAATCGACACCCTTGCGAGGCCCTCTCATATGGAGAAACTCTCGCAACATCCCAATAGCATGTGTCCTGTTAGGTGGGCGTCGACCACCATCTTCGGCGATCGATCCGGAGGTGGGCGGTGCTCACCCACCCCTTTCATGGGTGCGAATCCATCGACCGAGTGAGCCCATTTTTCGGCCCCGGAGGGGCTTCCGTCAATGGCCACCGGGCGAACGACCCTGGTTGGAAAGGCGCGACGCGGAATTCTCCCTTTCGATTCAGCCAAAAGCGACTACCTGTCGTACTGTGTTGCCGTCACGATCGCGGCGAAGACGACGGCGAGTAGCAGGGCAAGGCCTCTGCGCAGCCGCTTTACGCCCGACTGAAAATCGCGTTCGGCCTCGGGCTTTTCGATCAAACTTTCCAGAAATGTGATCCGCTTGGCGATGCTTCCGTGCCGCCAGGACCAGGCTTCGGGCTTCATGCCGTTCTGGATGGCCACATTCGCTAGCGAATTGATGAAGATGCGAATCCCGACCGGGCAAAGGGGAATTGTCGAGGGGCCTGGCGGGGTGCGCGGCATCCCGTCGAGGTCGGTGTGCGGGGGGCAGTCGTCGTGGCCGCACGAGACGACTCGGCAGCCGTAGACGTCGGCCTGACGCTCGAAACGACGGGAGACGTACCCGAAAATCCCCAGGAAGTAGCCGCCTCCGAGGATTAGAAAGGTCAGGGCCTGAATGACCTGTGCAAGGGTTGATTCGCCGGACGCCCACGCCGGAAGGGTCATCGCCGAGGGCAACCACTGCGAGATCGGGACCCCCGGTCCTTCCGTGGCCATCGCCACCGCACTCAGGCTCGCGACGAGGAAAAACGCGAAGTAGGCGAGATGACGGTGTGCGATATGACCGACCTCATGGCCGAACACGGCCGCGACTTCGTGAGGCTCAAGGTTTTCGATCAAGGCGTCGGTTAATAAGACATAACGAAACCACGGCAATGACCCCGTCACGCCCGCGTTGACGATGAGCTGGTTCGTGTCCCACACCAGGATATCCGTGCAGCGAAACCCGAAACGGCGGGCCAGACTTTCGAGGCGATCGCGGAGCGGGCCGGCGGGCAAGGAGCGTGTCGGCCACGCAATCCGCACGAACAACGGCGCGAGTGTCACCACGAGCAGACCCATCGCCGCGAGGCTTAGCGTTTGCTCCCACGGGCTCTCTCTTGTTGATGGCCAGATCCGATGGATCAGGTCGGTGCCGAGTCCATAAAACGCCGCCACGGGCAGGACCATGCCAAGCGACATCCGACCTTTGAGCCAGAGGTGCCGCCTGAGACCGTCAATTCCGAACGAGGGGCGCAGAACGCGCTCGGCTTCATAGACGCCCCACCAGCCGGCGAACTGCGCGAGAAGGAAGGGCATGAGGATCAACGCGTCGTCGATAAGAATCGGGTCGCCAATGCCAAAACCGACCCGAACGACTCGGGGCCAATCGAGGTCATGGACAATCCAGGCGTAGACGAGAAGGCTCAAGACGTCCGCAGCGCGAACGCCGAGGATGAACGCCCGACGGACCCCCGATGTGGCCCTGCCCCTTCGGTTGACTCGCCAGATCACGAGCTTTCCGAGCACGTAGGCGAACGCGGCAACCAGGAGAACGCCCCCCGCGGCCTCGCCGGCGCGCTGGCAGGCGTCACCCCATGACATCGGCACGGGCACCTTGCCGGGGCGGTCGGGAGTGTCGAATCCGAAAGCGAGGATCAGGGCGATCAGCAGAGGAAGTGGCATGCGACGACGACAGACCCCGGGGCGTGAATGGACCAAGGAGACGTGGGAGTTCCGCCGAGTCTACCACGCCCAACCGCTTAATTCACGCCGCCGCCGCGCCGACGATGATCAACTGCACGTTGAAAGGGGCTGGGCCCGACTCGCCTTTCACGTCCAGATTCAACGGGACGACGGCACCCCACGTATTCTTTTCCTCGTCGTGGGCCATCAAGGGGGAAGCGGCGGCTGTGGACGCGGGGGTGACCAGCATCAAGACAGCGGGGTGACTCGTCCCCGCCGACTCGGCGCTCCGTTCCTGAAGCGGCTTGGTCGCGAGGTTCGCGACCGCCTGGTCCTTCCCTGATGGAAGGAGCAGAACATAATCACGATAGACGCTCACACCGAGGTGATCACCGTTGACGGGTTGGAGGCCGTAGCGGACGGTATAGACACCCTTCGCGATCGTCTGATCGCGATAGTCGTGCCCTTCTCCGGGAAACCGAAGCGCGCCGAGAAGTTCACCCTCGGCCAGGAACGGGAACTGGACCGCACCTTTTGGAGCGCCGGGCTTTTCCGACGCGGGTATGGCCTTTCGCAACCAGAACTCGGCGTACGTCTTCCCTATATCATCGACGACCTTAAAACCGTCATCGCGAAGTGTCTCGCGGACGGGAGCCGCGAGCTCTGCGGGCGGCGCCTTTTTAATCGCCTCGATCTTGTAGGATTGGGCGAGGACGGGGGACGGCAAGATTACGACGCAGAAGGCCAGCACGCGTTGCAGTCGCATGGGGAATAGGTTCCGAAGGTTCAATCAAGGAGAGTGGGCGGAGGCGGGTTCAGGCCGGTGAACGTGGCGGAAGCCAATGGCGAATGATCAATGACGGATGACGGATCGCAACAGGTCCGTCATCCGCTCGGCATCATTTGCCATTGATTTTCAGATCGCAAAGTGTCCGACGAAACTGCTTCGGCAGTTCGGATCGTCCCAAACGCTTCCCAGACCTGCTCCTTTGAAGGCGTGGCCGAGGGTGTACGCGGGCAGGACGTCGACTCCCTTCGAGAGCGGCGGGTAGGCGACGACTTCATTGCCGCAGGCGTGGTCGCGGTCATCAAGCGGGCGGGTCACAATCTTCGCGATTCCTGAGGCCCAGAACGTGGCGCGGGGGGCTTTCGGCATCGCATGGAGCGATTGAGCCTCGTCCGCCATCGAGTCGTTCATCGGGTTCGCTTCGATCTTGAGGCTGATCCGCGAGGAGCGGATATCCACAACCTTCTCGAGCCGCTTGCCGCCGAGGGCTTTGGCCATCGCGATCAGCGCGTCCCGCTGGGTGGGGTTGGCCTTCTCGTCAACGATCAAGAACGCCTTCGCCAGTTCGGGCTTGTCTTCTGAAAACGTGGTCGAGCCTTTCACCGCGGCGGCGATGCTCAGGCCGGCAAGGTCCACGCCTTTGTACGAGCCCTCGGTCACTTTCCAGGCCATG
The DNA here is from genome assembly GCA_043738665.1 of Isosphaeraceae bacterium. Classification (GTDB taxonomy): domain Bacteria; phylum Planctomycetota; class Planctomycetia; order Isosphaerales; family Isosphaeraceae; genus JAYUFP01. The sequence goes on along the minus strand of JAYUFP010000034.1, from coordinate 576 downwards.
ACGGCAAGGTCGCCGTAGATCAGAACTTCGGCGTTGCTGAAGCAGGGGCCGGTGTAGATGTCGGCGGTGCGGGCCTCGACATAATCACCACGGATTCCGGCGGCGCTGACGACGCCCGATCCGAAGAGGACGAGAGCCCCGCAAAGGGCGGACAGTGACTTGCGCATTCGCATGACGCTCCAGAACGGTAGGCGGGTCGAGAACGTTCCGACGACCAATCCGTTGATACCGAATTATCGGACCCGCCCCCGCCCGGCGTCAAGGGTCAGAGACTTCCACGGGACCTGGCAGGTCGGAATCGTTGACCAGTCGCGCCGGCTCTTTCGAGGCGAGGCGGATTTCGACACGCCGATTATCCGAGCGATCCGAATCATTCGGGGCGAACTCGGTTTGTGCGGGCGGCGCGACGATCTTGACCAGTTTCGGCGCCAGCCCCCCCTGCCCGACCAGTTGCTCTCGGACCCGCGCCGCCCTGGCCGTCGCGAGGAAACGCGCCGAGGCTTTGGAGTGAACCGCATCAGTGTTGAAGCCCGCTTTTTCCACGGGAGGGGGCGCGTCCCCGACCGCCATGACTTC
>JAYUFP010000033.1:0-2726 GCA_043738665.1 Isosphaeraceae bacterium | reverse complement strand
GGCTCGTCGAACACCACATGGATCTGATCGCGAGCCGCGAGAAAAGCCTCAGCCCCAAGACCAAACGAGAGATCGAGACGTCGGATTTCCTCGAGGATTTAAAGCTCTTGCGGGAACTCGACAACGCCGGAAGGATCCCGGGAATCCCAGTCGGGACCGTTGACGAGGCTCTGAGCTATCTCCAGGGCTTGGAGAACGAGCTGTACTTGTAGGTGGTCACGTCACGGCTTCAACGGGTCGTCGGCTCCATGTCCGGCGTACGTTCATCCGCGGAGCCGCGGCGACCTTCCTCGGGTGTTCGGAAGACCTCCCGAGGCAGTGTTCAAAGCTCAGGAGCGTCAGCGCGTACAGCGCGCCCGCCGTCGCGGTCAGGATCACGAGAACCAACCCCAGCATGAGCCACCACATCGTTTGTAACGGGCTGTGCTCCGGCGACATCGGCGAGTTCTGAATCAGGCTATGGAGCTGATAGACCTGACACGGCATGAGTTGTCCGCCGATCGGGCAGAGGGCGAGTAAGCCGTACCCGAAGAGCCTATTAAAGACGAAATTGTCAACCGTGATCCCTAATCCCTTGATGGCCAGCCAGGTTAAAATTTCTCCGATGCCCAGTTCGAGCAGGATCGGCCAGCCGAACGCGAACAGGACGTAAATCGAAACGCTGGCCGCCGCCGCCCTGCCGGGGCGTTTGAACCAGGTCGCCAGCGCCAGTCCGAGGCTGGTACAGACGGCTCCCTGCGCGAGCACCATCGCCGCGGGAAAGAAGACCGTCAGCAGTCTCGACGGCAGACCGAGCGGATATGTCGAAGCCCCCTGCTGCGTGGCCACGGGGCCTGTCGGCGTCATGGCCCAGATGACTCTTGAGTCGGGAATCTCCAGGGGCGCGACCAGGGCCACGACCGCCGCGCCAAATACCGGCAGCAGCGCCAGCACCGGCACCATGCGATAGGCCCCCCACCACTTGCCCCAGACGATCGAAGGAGTGGAAAGCGGGGTCGTCAACAGGACGTCGAGGCTCCCTCGCGTTCGTTCCTCGGAGAGGGCCGTGGGTGCCGCGAGACTCACGAGCAGGAGTCCGACGGTGATCTGGATTCCGCTCACCGTCTCCACGGCCTCGTCATTATAGCGGGAATTGCCGATGATCACGGCCGCGGCATACGCCGTCGCCCCGATCGCACAGACCCAGTACACCCCCCAGACGAACCGCGTTAGCTTGGAAGGCCGCTCCCGGTGCCACTCTCGCCAGAGGACGGGATTGGCGTCAAGCGTTGGACTCTTCCGGCGGGGGATGAGGCGGGTCAGGTTGGACGTCCAACCCCACCGCGACCGCTCCCGTCGGTTCGCAATTCGTGGCTCCGACCGGAGTTTACGGACGGCGTCGACGACCATAAGCAACGACGCGGCGGACATCACTCCGAGGAAGATGACGACGTCCCAGAAGCCGACCCAGTTGGGCCAGGCGTAAGGTCCCCAGGCGAGCACGAACGGGTTGAGCTTGAGGAGCCATCGCGGAGGAGGATAAGACGTCCGGAAGGAGGCCCACAGGAACAGCCCCAGGTTCCAGAGGATCCAGACCAGAAGCACGATCATCAAGACTTCGTTGGTCTTCGAAACCCGTGTCGAAACCGCGAGCGCCAACGCACATCCGAACAGCGCCAGCGCCAGGCTGACGGCGGTCAGGGTGACCAACGCCTCGGGGATGATCCCTCCCAGTAACGCCGCCAGAGCAAGTACAGGCACCGCCGACGCGACCAGCCCGAGCACCGGCAGGAGGTTCGCGGTCAGCTTGCCGACCACGATCTCGGCGTCGGAAAGGTCGGTCACGAGCATGTGCGTGAGCGACCCTCGGGCGCGGTCGAGACAGACGGACCCGGCCGTCGCGGCAGGCGCGGCGACGAGAATGAGGGCGATCTGGACCGTCGCGATCGTGTAATAAAAGTACGAGCCGAGCTCCGCCAGCGCCTTGAGCCGGACCTGTCCGCCGTTCGTGAGGCCCATCCGGGCATTAAGGGAGGCCCCGATCAGCGTGAGGCCGACCAGGAGCATGAGCACGAAGCCCGCGCGCAAAGCGTAGATCTGCCAGCGCCTGGTGGCGGCGATCGTCTCGTACACAAAGACCGGGCCGGGTCCGCAACGCATCGCCATGAGTCGATCCTCCCTGCCGTGTCCTGTCCTCCGGTCGGCTCCCGCGTGACGACAGCATAACTTCCGCGAAGCTCGATTGCGAATGCGAAAGAGCGGGGGCCGGTCCCCCGGTGACAACGCGTCCGGGTCGCGTTGAAATGGGGATCGAGATCAGGCCCGGCTTCCAGGAGTTCCGTCCATGTCCTCGACCCCCACGCTCTTCTTCGATATCGGCGGCGTCTTGCTTACAAACGGCTGGGACACGGGTTCTCGACGCCAGTGCGCCGAGACTTTCCAGTTCGACTACCCGGAGTTCCAGACCCGGCACGAAATGCTCAAGACGGCGTTCGAGACCGGCAGGCTCTCGCTCGACTCGTACCTCAAGAAGAGCCTCTTCTACCAGGGGAGGTCGTTCAGCCCCGCCGATATTCGCCATTTCATGTTCGAGCGATCGCAGCCGATCGGCGAGACCCTGGAATGGGTGCGTGGTCTGAGGCGGTCGGGGAATTGCCGGCTCTTCACCTTGAATAATGAGTCGCGCGAGCTTCACGAGTACCGGGTCAAGACGTTCCAGCTCGACACGGTGTTTCAAGGGTTCCTGA
>JAYUFP010000032.1:0-8365 GCA_043738665.1 Isosphaeraceae bacterium | reverse complement strand
CCGAGTTCCGAAAGGAATCGGACGAGGTCGACCATCTCCGTCCGCGTCATCGTCTCGGTCAAACCGACAGGCATCAGCGACCCGCTCGGCTTCTGTTCCTCGATCGTGGCGATCGGCACGCTGATCTCGCGGTCCTCGGCGTCGCGGATCACAAGCTCTCGATCTGACTGGCGGACCTTGATCCCGCTCACGACTTGTCCGTCGGTCGTCGCCACCACGATCGCGTTGTAGTTCTCCTTGACGGCCTTGTTCGGCTCGATCAGCGAGTCGAGCAAGTAGTCCACCGGAGCACTCGCGCCGATGCTTTCGAGGCTCGGACCCACCTGTCCCCCCGCGCCGGCGACGGCGTGACATTTCAAGCATTGCGAATCCTTGCGGCGGAAGATCGCCTCGCCCCGAGCGGGATCGCCCTTCGAGACGACCTCCGTGAGAAGAGCGAGTTTTTCTTCATTGGAAAGGGGTTTCGGAGCCGCGCCGAGCCCCCCGGCTTCCCGCAAGGCCGCGGCAAGCGCCGGGTCTTCACGCCCCGAGGCTCGGCCCGCGCGGAGGGCAAGCTTCACCGCGTCCGGGGCGATCGTTTTGCCTTCGAGAGCGGTAGCAAGAGCGGCGGGCCCGTTCTTGAGGTGGGCGAATCTCGTGACGATCTCTTCGGCCAGGTTTGTCTCCTTCGACGACCCCATCCACTCCGCGGCGCGCTGGGCCGCGGTCTTCGGATCGCTCACGGCAAGTGCTGTCAACGCCGCCACCCGCGTCGAGCGCGAAGCGTCGGCCCTCGTCAGCCGGTCGATGGCGGCCCGCGCGTTCGGGCTGCTGATATCGGCGAGAGCCTCGACGACAATGGTTCGAAGTGCCTCGGAAGTCTTGTTATCCCGAGCGATCTCTTCGAGCTTCGTCACCGCCCCGTCGAGCTTCCAGGCCCCCGCAGCCTGACTCGCGGCGATCGCCAGTTGTTCCTCCTTGATAGCGATCAGCCGCAGGATCCTGTTGAGGTCGCCGTTGGGACGCGCCTTCCGCTGGCGTTCGGCCTTGAACAGGCCGTTGAGAAGCATGGCACGTCGCGACGGGCTGAGAGTGTCGTCTGAAGTCGCCATATCAAGGATCACGCCGAGGTCTTTCGGCTGGCCGAGCGTGGCCGCTAGGGTCAAGGCGATCTCCATGCGGTCGGCCGCGATCGTGCCGGACTTCAGGGCGTCGAGTAAGGGTTTGACAACCTCCGTCGAGCCGACCGCGTTGAGCGCGAAGATCAGGTGCGAGCCGTTGCCGCCGAACGTGAGCGTGCCGGCACTCACCCGCGGTAGCCAGTCGTTTTGCAGGTCGCGCGCGGTGAGCCAAAGGGCGTAGTCGAGGAACTTATCCATCGGCCGGTCGAGCGCCTTCAAGGCCGTCTCGGCGGACGCCGCGCCGGGGACCTTACCGAGGGCACGGACCGCTTCCAATCGGACTCGCGGGTTGTCGTCGGCGACCTGAACGGCGAGGAGGGCCAACGGGTCGGAAAGCCGGCTGTGCCAGTAGCTCAAGACGCGAGTCGCGGCAGTTCTCGCACGAGGGTCAGTCGAGCGGAGCAAGCGAGCGAGCAAGTCGGGCTCGACCACGTCGAGGGCTTGGTAGGTCCAGAGCGCTTCGAGCCGCTGGTGTTCGGCGTCGGGGTCCGTGTCGTCGCGCGACTTGACCCAGGCCGCGAGCGCCGGGATGACCTCTGCCGCTCCACGTTCTTTCAAGACTCGTTTGGCCTGCTGACGGGTCCAGTCTTCGGGAGCCTTGAGCGAATCCAGCAAGGCCGCGACCGGGGCACCGATGAGCTTCGGCCGCTCGACGAGCGGGCGTCCCTTGGCCGTCACTCGCCAGATCCGGCCACGGGTGTGGTCGCGCCGGGGGTCGCGGAAATCGACCTCGCCGTGTTGGATGATCGGGTTGTACCAGTCGGCGATATAGATCGCCCCGTCAGGACCCATCTTGACGTCGATCGGCCGGAAGGCGACGTGCCGGGTCTTGATGAGTTCCGGCTGCTCGCGCGAGGCGAACCCCGCGCCGTCGTCGGACGCGACGTAACGGACGACGCGGTTTCCGCGGAAGTCATTCGTCAACAAACTGCCCTGCCACGAATCGGGCAGGTGGCGTCCGCTAACCACTTCGAGCCCGCAATCCTTGGGACTGCCGGGGTTGAGGCCTTGCAGGAGTCGGACGGCGTCGACCGCCGTGAAGTAGTAAGCGCCCGGGAGGCAGTAGTTGATCCCTTCGCCCCCCGCGCCGTCGGTCGCGAAGGACTGGCCCCAGCGGTCGAAGTGATGGCCCCAGGTATTCACGAGCCCGCGGATGAAGACGTCAAGCTCCATCGTTTCGGGCCGGAAGTTCCAGATGCCGCCGCCGTTGAGCCGTTTCACGCCGAGGGGTGTTTCGATGTGGCTGTGAATATAGATCGACTGGTTAAAATAAAGCTGACCGTCATAACCCCATCGCAGGGTGTGCAGGATGTGGTGCGTGTCTTCGGTGCCGAAGCCCGAAAGCACGACCTTGCGCTGATCGGCCTTGCCGTCACCGTCGGTGTCCTTGAGGTGGATCAGCTCGGTGCTGTTCGCGACGTACGCCCCGCCGTCACCCGGTTCGATCCCCGTGGGGATCAGGAGTCCGTCGGCGAAAACGGTGGTCTTATCGGCCTTGCCGTCGCCGTCGGTGTCTTCCAGGATGAGGACCTTATCGTTCGCCTTCTGACCAGGGGCGATCTGCGGATAGACCTCGGAGCTGGAGACCCAGAGTCGCCCGGCCGGGTCGAAATTCATCTGCAAAGGCTTGGCGAGGATCGGGTCGGACGCGAACAGGTTGACCTCGAAGCCGTCGGCCACGATGAACGATTTGCGTTCGACTTCGGGGTCGGGGTCGGGGATCTGGAACGGGGCGCGCTGGGCGGTCGCGGCGGTCGTGATGAGGAGGAAACTCAGACAGAGAACGAATCGACTCACCGCGACACCTCACTTTCGGTCACCTTGCGCAATTCATAAGCATGTTTAGTCGGCATCCGCAACTTGGCGATCTCGGCCTCCTTGGCCTCGACCAGCGGATCGAACAGGGGGATTTCCCTCGCGTTGTTCCCTTGTTCGTGCTTGCGGAAGCCGAACAAATACGTCTCGTTCTGCGGACGCCAGCGGTAGAAATAGAGCAAGTTCTTGGCGATGATGGTCTGACGCAACGCCTCGGCCTGGTCAAACTCGGGACCGGTCTCGATGGGAATCCCCTTGGCCCAGTTGCCGCTGTCGGAGGCGATGATTTTCTTGCCGTCGATGGACAATGCGAAACTCCCGGGGGCGAGCCCGGAGACACGGAGCGTCCGCTTCGTCCCCAACCACACGACGGCTTCGGGAGCGCCTTCGCTGTGGACGGGGATGGGCAGCGTCATATCGTTCGTCTCGAACCGGACGCTTTCCCGTGAGCCGGTGACCGTGTCCACTTTCGTGCGAGACTGTTTCGCGGTCGCTCCATCGCCTGACACGTTGATCCGCAGATCCCAGGTCGCTTCGCGCTTCACCTGACGCAACTCCATGACGATGATCGAGGCGAAATACCAGTAGCCATAGGGCGAGGGGTGAATTCCGTTCTCGGTGAGCGGGTCGATCCCGTAGTCGTGGGCCGAAACGGTCGGCTCGAAGAGGTCGACGAACCAGGCCTTTCGCTCCTCGGCGATCTTCTTGATGGCGTCGCGGTACTTGGCCAGGCTCGCGTTGTGCTTGGAGGGATCGGGCAGGGGACGGCCGCGGTCCTCGTGGGCGATCGGCGAGAGCAGAATCAGGCGGGCCTTGGTCGTCGCGATGGAGTCAAGCGTGGTGTTCATCTCCGAAACGAACGCGGGGATCCCGGCGTCGCCCGCGAACGATTCGGCCATGCCGTAGCCGACGATCAGCACCGTGGGCTTGAGGGCCAGGACGTGATCCCTGAGGTGATCGAAGCCTTCCTTTGGCGGCCCGAAGCGGGCTCGCGAAAGCCCCAGCGCCGTGTCTCCGCTCCAGCCGAGGTTCCGGAAGGTGATCGACTTGTCGGGGTTCTGAGAGGTGACAAGACTCTCGAAATCGCCGTATTTCTGGTCGCGCTCGATGAACGTGTCGCCGACGAGGACAACTCGATCGCCGTCTTTCCACTCGAAGCGAGGGGGGGCGGCGGCGAAGGCGTGCGACGTCAACGCGGCGACCGCCGCGATGATCCCAAGGGTGCGTTTCACAAGGAGGCTCCGAACCGGGGTGAGCGTCGGGCGGGCGATCTTCGAGGGACTGCGGACCTCATATCCCAAGCCCAATGTAGCCGAGTCGAGCCAAAGGGTCGATAACCTTACCGCCGTTGCTGTCGCTTTGATGCCGCCGCTCGCCCGTTGAGGCCGACCTTCATGGCCCGGGGAATCCAGAGCGCTCCCAGACCCAAACAGACGACGATCCCCATAGCCTCAGCGAACTGATCGGCGCGTTCGTCATCGGAAATCCCTTGCACCGGCGAGCTGAACGTGTACACCCCGCCAGGATTCCAAAAGCCATCACGCCGACCGTCCAACAGACGCCGGCGATGACGCGCCTTTTAACTGTCATCGCACGACCCTTGAAAAGAACCTCGGGACCCCGGAGGGAGGTTGCACAACGCCGATGATTATCCGCTGAACGAAACCTCCATGCCAGCGCCGGATCGAAAACGCGGGGCTACAACTCCGTGTATCGGGGCCGCCGTTCGGATATGATCCCTTACATGACGACCCACCACTCGCTCGACCTCATCGACCGACTGAAGCCGCATGTCAATCGCGACCGGCTCGTCAAGACCGCCTTGGACTTGATCGCCGTGCCGAGTCGCACGGGTGAAGCGGGGGCAGTCTCCGACCGGCTCGCCGAGATCCTCGCCGCGGACGGCTTCTCCGTCGAACGCCCCACCGGCGGCTACGACGTCGCCCCCGCCGTCGCCGTCCGGTTCGATTCGGGACGCCCCGGCCGCACGCTCCAGTTCGACGGGCATCTGGATACGGTTCACTTGCCCTTCGTCGCGCCGGTCCAGACCGCCGATCGCATCACCGGGAGCGGCGCCGCGGACATGAAAGCCGGGGTCGCCGCCGCCGTCGAAGCGTTGCGTGCTCTGCGAGACTCCGGGCTTCTCTCCGCCGGCTCGATCCTGTTGACAGCGCACGACCTCCACGAATCGCCCTGGGGCGACGGCCGCCAACTCGACACGATGATCGGCCAAGGTTACGTCGGCGATGCCGTCTTGATTCCCGAACCCCTCAACGAGACGCTCCCCGTGATCGGCCGTGGTCTGGCGATCTGGAAAGCGGCGATCTCGCGACAGGGATTGCCCGTCCACGAGGTGATGCGGTCGCGCGACGAGCCGAGCGTAATCTCCGCCGCAGGGGCGTTGATCCGTGAGGTCGACCGGCTGGCATACTCGCTCGCTTCCGAACGATTCGAGGCGTCCAAGGCGAGCGATATCCACCCCGGAAACGCGAGCGCCTTCATCGGCCAGGTGCATGCGGGCGAGATCTATAACCAGTACCCGCAGGTTTGCCGGCTCGAAGGAACCCGCCGCTGGCTTCCGGGGACCGACCGGCACGCGGTCGAGAGTGAATTCCGCGAACTGCTCGTCAGGGTCGCCGAACAGTCGAAAACCACGATCGACTGCGAATGGGTGTTCACGCGTGACGCCTATTATCTGGACCTCAACGACCCTCTAGTCTCGTCATTCCGGGACAATTACCAGGCGATCGTCGGAGCTCCACTGACGCTCGGGCCGAAGCCGTTCGTCGACGACGGCAACAGCTTCTGGTCGCTCGGCAAGGTTCCGGCGATCACGCACGGGCCGAAGGCCGCGGGACAGCATACTCTGGAAGAATGGGTATCGATCGACGACCTGGTCCGCGTTGCCCTCATCTATGCCGCGACGGCCGTCACGTATTGCCCCGGTTCTTGAAGGAAATCTCTGATGACCGCGACCGCGATGCCCGACCTGATCTCCGACGCCCAGACCACCGAGGAGCGATTCCTCCGCCAGATCTTCGTCCGCGACCAGATGGCCGAGTGGTCGAAACACCCCCTGATCATGGCCAAGGCCGAAGGGGTCCATTACTGGGACGTGAACGGTAAGCGCTATCTCGACGCCCTTTCAGGGATCTACGTCGCGTCACTGGGTCACAACCACCCCAAGGTGATTGACGCGGTCCGAAAACAGATGGAGACCCTTTGCTTCTCTCCGCCGATGCACGGAACGAACCCGCTGGCGATCCGGCTCGCGAACCTGCTGGCCGAACTCGCGCCGGGGGATCTCTCGGCGGTGAAGCTCCAGTGCGGCGGTTCAGAGGTCACCGAAGCGGCGATCAAGCTGGCGCGGCAGTATCACAAACTGACGGGGAACCCTGGAAAATACAAGATCATCAGTCGATATCTTTCGTGGCACGGGTCAACCCTGGGCGCCCTCTCGGCCTCAGGGCTCAAGGGACGAAAGACGGTCAACGAGCCGCTCGCGCCGGGGTTTCTTCACGTCTTTCCGCCGACGTGTTACCGCTGCCCTTTCGGCAAGACCTACCCCGATTGCGGCATCACCTGCGCGACGATCGTCGGCGACATGATCGAGATGGAAGACCCTGACACCGTGGCCGCGATCATGGTCGAGCCGATCGGCCACACCGGGGGGGTGATCGACCCTCCCGAAGAGTATCTGCCGATCCTTCGCGAAATTTGTGATCGCCACAACATCCTCTTGATCTTTGACGAGATCATCACGGGGATCGGACGAACGGGGCGGATGTTCGCGGCCGAGACGTTCGGCGTGACGCCCGACGTCCTTTGCATCGCGAAGGGGATGGGGGCGGGGGTCGCGCCGATCTCCGCGATGATCTGCCGCCGATCGATCGCCGACGCCTTCTGGGGTCCGATTTCCGAGAACCCGGGGTTCGTCGAAGGGCACACGTTCGAAGGCAATCCGCTGGCCTGCGCCGCGGCCCTTGCCGTATTTGAAGAGATCTTAACCCATGACTTATGCGGTAATTCAAGGCGAATGGGCGATCGGCTTCGGGGTCGGTTCGAGGCGATGGCCGCGAAGCACGGCGTGATCGGCGACATCCGGGGCAAAGGGCTGTTCCAGGCCGTCGAGTTCGTCAAGAACACCACCACCCGCGAACGGTTCCCGGTCGGTTCGGAGATCGGCATGAAGATCGGCCGACGCGCCCTCGAAAACGGCTTGCTCTGCCGCTTCGACCCCCACTGGATCGCGTTCGGACCGCCTTTGGTCTCGACTCCCGACCAGATCGACGAGATGGCGACGATCCTCGACCGGAGCATCGGGGAGGTTTTGAATGGGACGGCTTAGCGATACATCGGCGGAGGCGCAGCGGGTCTTGAGTTCGACCTACCGCGCGATGTCGCCGTCACGGAAACTCCGTATTCTCTCGGACGAGTTTCGCCTGGCTCGTGAACTTCATGCGGCCGGTCGACGCCGCGTCGACTCCAAAACTTCGGATCGGGAAATCCGCGGCGCGTGGAGATCCACGATGCTGGGAGTTTCGATGGCCGATTGTCTCAAAAGCGACGTTCCCATGAATGAAGATCTCGACAATCTGACGGTTCTGCGCGAGGTATTGTCCGCTTTCGACTTGCTCGGAATCGCTTATGCGATCGGGGGTTCCTGGGCGAGTTCTTATTACGGCGAACCGAGGATGACTCGCGATGCCGACATCTCGGTCGACCCGTTCGCGGGACGGGAGCAGGACTTCGCCGATCGGTTCGGGGCCGACTACTACGTGAGCGTGGACGCGATGCGAGAGGCGAATCGCTCACGCTCGACGTTCAACGTCATTCACACGTCGACCGCGTTCAAAGTGGACGTGTTCGTGAGGAAAGACGATCCTTTCGAGACGTCCGTCATGGCCCGCCGCCGAACCGGCGAAGTGGGCGAAAGCGATTCGTCTCCCCTCGTTTGGGTTTCGCCGGAAGACGTGATCCTGCTGAAACTCCGCTGGTACCGGCTGGGAAACGAGATCTCCGATCGACAGTGGTCGGATATCCTTGGAGTCATGAGAACGCAGCGAGGGACGCTCGACGAGGATTACATGTCTCACTGGGCCGAAGCGATCGGAGTGGCCGATCTTCTCGAAAGGGCACGCTCCGAATCATCGTAACGCCGGTTGAGTCGTGGAACACGGCGATCGGCCTGATCCAGCGACGTTTCATTCGCGACGGGAGTAAGAGTCTGTCCGGAAAGGAATTGGCTAGGAAATGGCTGATGACGGATGGCTGATGACGGATCGGAAAGCGCGAATTCGGCGTTTTCCCGCCGGTTTTCTCGCATCGGTCATCGGCCATTGGTCATCCGCCATCGTTTTTCTCCGGGAAACTTCCCGGACAGACTCTAA
>JAYUFP010000031.1:0-2730 GCA_043738665.1 Isosphaeraceae bacterium | reverse complement strand
GATTCAGACTCGTGGAGTTATTGTCTAGATGGGCGATCAGGCCATCGATCGGCTCACCGGCAGGTTCCGTCTTCAGGGCCTGTTCCACGATTTCGTGGCAGAGGTCGGCCGCTGGGCCGGGCTTGTCTTCAAGTTCAAGGGCGACCAGAGCGATTCCGGCCCTCTGCGCAAGAGGAGTCTTCGGGTCGCGGAGCTTGGAAGAAAGCGTTTCCGCCGCGCGGTCGCGTTGTTGTGGGTCGAGACCCACGGCGGCGACGAGGGCGGGCTCGGAGCGAGAAAGAAGCTGTCGGCTGGTCAGAGGGGCGAGCGTGGCTTCTTCGAGAAAACGGAGCCCCAGTGGTTTGCCCTGAAGGCTCGCGAGTTCCCAGAGCGCCACATGTTCGGGTTCCGACAGGGTTTCATGGTTCTTAAGATCGCCGTTGGGGTCGAGCGGCCGAACGAGGCTCTGGGCGAACGTCTGCTCGATCCCGTCGCGGGCGAGCTTGGCGTCTTGCTCGGCCCCCTCGGCGCGAACCCTGGCTCTCGATTCAGAGTCGGCTCGGGCTTTCGCGTTGATGGCCGAGACGGTGGAAACCGTTGCCACGACCACGAGCAACGCCGCGACCGTCGCCGTGAGACTGGCGACGGTTGGATTCCGGCGGCACCATCTCCAGGCTCGCTCCGTCTGCCCCACCGGCCTGGCTTCGATCGGCTCGCCTTTGAGCCAGTGTTCCAGGTCTTCGGTCAGCTTTTCGGCCGACTCGTATCGGCGATTCGGCTCCTTTTGCAGACACTTCAGGACCACGGTTTCGAGGTCCCGGTCCATCCCGGGGACGATCGACGACAACCTCGGCGGCTCGTTCTCGCGGACCTGCCTCAGTACGGTCAAGACATTATCACCCGTGAATGGCGTCTGCCCGGTCAGGCGTTCGTACATAACGACTCCCAGGCTGTAGACATCGGCCGCGATGCTGAGGTCCTTGCTACCGGCGGCCTGCTCGGGGGCCATGTAGCGGGGGGTTCCCAGGACCTGGCCGGTCTCGGTGAGGGAGTTCTCGGTGTCTTGCAGGCGCTTGGCGAGACCGAAGTCGGTGACGAACGGGGTCCCCTGCGCGACCACCAGGATGTTCGAGGGCTTGATGTCGCGGTGGAGAATTCCCCGACGGTGGGCGTAGTGGACCGCCCGGGCGACTTCGGAGAGGCGCTGAACTTCGGTCTTCGCGTCGGCTCGGGCGAGTTGCGAGAGCGAGCCCCCCTCGATCAGCTTCATCGAGAAATACTGCTGTCCCTCGTGCTCGCCGATCTCGTAAATCGGCACGATGTTCGGATGGTCGAGGTTCGCGGCGGCTTCGGCCTCGGTCCGGAAGCGGATCACGTCGCGCTCCGTGGCGAAGTTGCCTCGGAGGATCATCTTCAAGGCCACGATTCGGTTGAGCGAGACCTGACGCGCCTTGTAAACGACTCCCATCCCGCCTCGGGCGATTTCTTCGAGGAGTTCGTAGTCGCCAAAGTAACGGACGTTTTGCGGAACGTCGGATTCGGGGTTTACGCCCTCGCCTTCGTTCACCGTGGCGGAAAGCAACGGGGCGGCGACGCGGTCGATGCGGTCGAGGTCCGAGAAAAATGCGCGCAAAGGGTCGGCAAGACTTGGGTTACGGTCGAGCAACTCCTGGCGGTCGGGGACTTTTCCCGACTCCACGGCCTGAAGGTACGTGGCGATCACCGTGTCGAGCGGGCTATGAGATCGGGTGGGGTCGTGCGGCGTCGTCACGGCTCGCTCCTCGCCTCGGGGATTTCGCAATCTCTTTTGAGCACGCATCTTACAAGCTCAGACCACGGCCGACGAGGGCCGGGTGCGTCGTGCGGCATGTCCACTACAAGAAGGAGACGACGTTTCCAGAGCGACGAACCATGAAATCCCAAAGGGTGATTGATTTCGGCGAATGAGAGCTTATGACAACCATTCGCCGGTACTGCGAAGGCTTGCGTCGAGTCTCAGGTTATCGCCCGTCTCAGATTTCCTTTACAAATCCTTACGCGGTCGCGGGCCGTTTTCCTTTATCATTGCTTCACATCCGTTGTCGCGTTTTCTTGCCGAGCTTTCGAGGAGCGATCATGACGAAGACAGTCACCTCGGCGGTGTTGATGGGGGGCGCGGTCGCGACGTTGCTGGTCGCGGTCGGGACCGCCTCCCGTTCTCAGCAGGGCGGCCCGGGGGGGCCTCCCGACTTTCCGAAGGCCAAGACCAAAGGGTTCGGCGGCCCCGGCGGGTTCGGGCCCGGGATGTTCTTCGCCCCACGGATCCTCAGAACGGCCGACGCGGATAACGACGGCAAGCTCTCGCCCGAGGAAGCCTCGCAAGCGGCGGCGAAGTTCGTTCGCGAGGCCGACGTCGATAAGAAGGGCTTGGTCGATGCCGCGGCGCTCGGCAAGGCGATCAACGCGAGGCTCGGCCCCCCGCCCGGCATGGGAGGCGGTCCCGGCGGTGGTCCACCCGGCGGGTTCGGCCCGGGAATGTTTCTCGGCCCGCGGATCCTCGCGGCGGCCGACGCGAACAAGGACGGCAAGCTCTCCCCGGAGGAAGCCTCCGAGGGCGCGGCGAAGTTCGTCCGCGACGCCGACCCCGACAAGAAAGGCCTCGACAACGCCCGACTCGCCGCAGCCGTGAACCGGCGGATGGGTCCACCCGGGGGGATGGGAGGCCCCGGTGGGCCGATGGGTCAGGAGCGGACTCTCGTCAAGACGTTCGAC